>CAYMHX010000130.1:0-6787 GCA_964390325.1 uncultured Roseburia sp.
CAAAGAGATATATGCATCATTATAATTTCCCAGCATACTCTGTTGGTGAAACAAAGGTGTCAAGAGGACCTGGCCGTCGTGAAATCGGACATGGTGCATTAGCAGAAAAAGCATTGATGGCAGTGCTTCCTAGCGAAGAAGAATTCCCATATACCATTCGTGCTGTATCAGAAACATTTGAATCAAATGGTTCTACTTCTATGGCTTCTACTTGTGCATCTTGTATGTCATTGATGGCTGCCGGTGTGCCAATTAAAGCAATGGTTGCAGGTATTTCCTGTGGTCTTGTAACAGGCGATACAGATGATGATTATATTGTATTAACCGATATTCAGG
This sequence comes from uncultured Roseburia sp., assembly GCA_964390325.1. Lineage (GTDB taxonomy): Bacteria > Bacillota > Clostridia > Lachnospirales > Lachnospiraceae > Roseburia. The sequence continues at coordinate 337 of CAYMHX010000130.1, forward strand.
GATTAGAAGATTTCTTCGGCGATATGGACTTTAAGGTAACTGGTACTCATAAGGGTATTACAGCGATTCAGATGGATATTAAGATTCATGGTTTGACAAGACCTATCGTAGAAGAAGCAATCGCTCGTACAAGAGAAGCGAGACTTTATATTATGGACGAAGTAATGTCTAAAGCAATTGCTGAACCAAGAAAAGAAGTATCAGAATACGCTCCAAAGATTATTCAGATTAGCATTGACCCTGAAAAGATTGGGGAAGTGGTTGGTCAGAAGGGTAAGACAATTAATGAAATTATTGCCCGCACAGGTGTTAGAATTGATATTTCAGAAGAAGGAAATGTATCTGTATGCGGTACCGATATGGCTATGATGGAAAGTGCAGTGGATATGATTCGTACCATTACAACAGATTTTGAGGAAGGACAGATTTTCACAGGTAAGGTAGTAAGCATTAAAGAGTTCGGTGCATTCGTAGAATTTGCTCCTGGAAAAGAAGGAATGGTTCATATTTCTAAGATTTCTAAGGAAAGAATTAACCGTGTAGAAGATGTACTGACATTGGGAGATACTGTAAAAGTTATCTGCTTAGGTAAAGATAAGATGGGCCGCATGAGCTTCTCTATCAAAGATGTAAAATAAGAATAAGGTGATATAAAAATAAGAAGAAAGCAAATGCTTTCTTCTTATTTTGTAATGAGGATAGTGTGAAAAATAGTATTGATATACTATTTTTACACATAGGATTTGTGCCGAAGCACTACAAATCCCTTAATCGCAGAGCCGAATTTGAGATTCGGCTCGCGTTTCAAAGCGTAAACGCTTCAAAATGGAGGATAGTTATGTGGAAAGAGTTTAAGAGAAAATTTATTGGTGATAAAGAGTTTTATAAATTAGTTCTGATGGTTGCGACACCGATGATGATTCAAAACGGAATTAGCAATTTTGTCAGCCTTTTGGATAATATCATGGTTGGGCAATTGGGAACAGAGCAGATGTCAGGTGTTGCGATTGTGAATCAGCTTATGATGGTGTTTAATATTAGTATTTTTGGTGCAGTTTCGGGGGCGTCTATTTTTAGTGCACAGTTTTTTGGAAAAGGTGACCATGAAGGAGTAAGGAATGCATTTCGTTTTAAGTTGGTAAACTGTTTGGCATTTACAGTGTTAGGAATTGTTATTTTTTTAACATTTGGAGATGTTTTGATACATCTGTTTTTGAATGATGGAAGTGCAGAAGGAATTGCATTGACTTATCAGTATGGGATGGAATATTTAAAAGTAACAATAATTGGTATGATACCATTTACCTTATCACAGGTATATGCAAGTACGTTGCGTGAAACAGGAGAAACGATTGTACCAATGATTGCAGGAGTTATTGCAGTATTTGTTAATTTAGTATTTAATTATTTGCTGATTTTTGGAAATTTTGGTTTCCCGGAATGGGGAGTGGTAGGAGCTGCTGTGGCAACGACACTTTCTCGTATGGTGGAAACGATGATTGTGATGGTATGGACACATCTGCACAGTGCAAAAAATATTTTTATTCAGGGTGTTTATCATAATTTTCGGATACCTGTGGCACTTGCGAAGCAGATTCTTGCAAAGGGTACGCCATTATTAATAAATGAGGCTTTATGGTCTGGCGGGATGGCAGTTTTGACCCAGTGTTATTCCATGCGGGGACTGGATGCAGTTGCGGCAATTAATATTTCATCAACCGTTAGCAATTTATTTAATGTGGTATTTCTTGCATTAGGAAGTTCGATTGCGATTATTGTAGGACAGCAGTTAGGTTCAGGAGAGTTGGAAATGGCAGTGGATACGGATAGAAAGCTGATTTTCTTTTCGACATTAGCCTGTTTTGTAATGGGTGTGATGATGATTGTGGCAGCACCGATTTTCCCGGCAATTTATAATACAACGGATATTGTAAAAGAATATGCCACAAATTTAATTCGAATTGCTGCGTTATTTATGCCGTTATATTCCTATTATCATGCAACTTATTTTACCCTGCGTTCAGGAGGAAAAACAGTTGTCACCTTTTTATTTGACAGTGGATATTTGTGGGCTATTATGGTGCCGGTAGCGTTTGGAGTAAGCCGTTTTACAAGTATTCCATTAATTCCAATGTATTTTATCTGCCAGTGTTCAGAGATTTTTAAGGCAGTAGTAGGAACTGTACTTGTAGCGAAAAAAGTATGGGTGAATAATATTGTGGAGGAAATGTAAAAGCGAGAATTTATGAAGATTTAGAAATAGATTTTTCAGAACTGGAATAAAAAATATCATTAAATGAAGACAGCATATCGTATAGAAAAATAAATTCTGTACGGTATGCTGTCTTCATTTTTTTAGAAAATAGGAATGGTTTATTCAATTGGTATATAACGATTCCATATTTTATCACCACCGCAGACATGTTTCGTTCCGTCTTCGTCTAAAACAATGTAATCATTGAAACCGATAAATTCTTTTCCACGTCTGTTTCTGATATAAGGACATACGATATCGCCATTTTCAAGTGTGAGTTTTACAAGAAAATCGGTGACAATCCATTCTCTGGTAATTACTTCTGACCATAATTCAAAACCATCTTCTAAGCCTTGGTTTGGATTGTATTTTTGTACATCTGCTAATAATTCTGCTCTTTTACATTTCATAGAAAATTCCTCCGTAGTCGTTTCTTTTAGTATATCATATTTTAGAGATTATGGAACTTTTTTTGTTATTTTAACATGCTGTGAGCAAGAAATTGGTTACTGTTCACTCCGTTGCCAGTAACGATTGATTTTTGCATGAAAATTTGCTTCGCAAAGCAAAAATCAACTCCTGAATCACATTTTCCCCACGTCAATCAGCAAGTGATTGGCGTGGGTGTGAAATGTAACAGAAATTGCTATTTTGACATGGGTTTTTATTGTATCTATGGTACGATGCTTTTGTTTTTTGAAAATAAATATCATCAGAAATTTATAATTATGGTAAGAAAGTGAACTGTATAAAATTTATGAAACTGTATAAAATATAGAAAGATACAGACAATAAAAGCAGAAAAAAATGCAACTTTTGTTATATAAATGTTGCATTTTTCTGCTTGCATATATTATATCGGTATGGAGAAAAAATACTTTATAGTGTTTTGAAAAATTTTTTATTTAATTTTTGAAAAAATATTACATTTCCATTTCTAAAAAAAGAGCATCCCGTTCGTCTTGCTCAATTCCAAGATATTTTTTTGTAACGTGATAGGAAGAATGATTATAAATATCCATTAAAAGTGCTGGTGGTGTTCCCTGTTTCCAAGCTTGGTAACCAAAGGTTTTTCGTAAGGAATGACAACTGATATGTTCGATGTCTAAGGTTTCATCAGCAGCTTTTTTCACAATCCGAAAGGCTTGTGAACGGCTTAATGGACGGCTGTAGCAGGTATTTTTGGTAAAAATATAGTCCTGTGGTTTTATTTTTCTAGTGGCTTTAAATGTGGTTAATGCAGTGATTACTTGTTTATTTAAGGCGATTTTCGTTCTTTTTTTTGTCTTTTTTTCTTGTACATAGATATGTGTTTGAAAATGATTGTGTTTAAAATTATAAACGTCTTTCCACTGTAACTGTAAAATATCGCTGATTCGCAGTGCAGTATGAAGTCCTAATACAATCATTGCATAGTTTCTTTCGCAAGGATGTTCCTCCTTGTAATAGTTCATAAATTTTTTTAAGTCATTTTTTTCACGAATTGGTTCTGTTTTTGCCATTTTTTCCTCCATTCTGCCGAATATCGGCGTATATTCATTGTTTTTTGCAAAAATTAGCATATTGGAAAATTTTGTAAAATGCAACTCTTATATAACAAGAGTTGTATTTTGAACGTAAGACAGATAATTCTTCACTTTAAATGCGTGAAGGATTTAGTAGTACTGATAAGTAACGAAGCTGTCTGCGCTTATATGCAAGTAGTAAATGCGAATTGCGAATATCTGCTTTACTTTGAGAAAAAAACTTGGTTATAAAGCGTGAAAGGTTCACAGGAATTGGAAAACAAGGAGGTTCAAGCGTATGTTAAAACTTACATTAAAACCTGGAGAATATCTAAATATTGGAGAAGATGTAAAAGTGATTTTTTCGGGAGGTTCAGCAAATAATATTCATCTTTTGATTGATGCACCTAAAGAAGTTGCAATTGTAAGAAGTAATGCAAATCCATTAAATGGGACAAAGAAAACTTCACCTTATTACAAGGAAAAAGGAATTTCCAAAGAGGCGCAGAGAGAAATTGCACAGATTATTAAGAGGGAGAAGTCGAAAGCCTAAGTAAAAGAAATAAAAAGTAAAGGATTTTATTAGGTTTCATGATTTAAAAATGGTCAAACTGTTTGGTGTTTTGAACTAAAGAGTGATTTGAAGAATTTTTAGTGGTAATAAGGCAGAACTAACCTAGGGGTTTTGCTTATTATAAATCATTCCAGTGGAACTGGAAATATAAGGAGTTTCTTATTTATAAAAACTCCTTGGAAACAGCCATAAAACAGCAGGGTGGAACGGATTCCAAAAGAGTTTGTGAAAAATAGAACAACAGCTTTTTCCTGCAAAAAAGTAACCATGGAAAATAAGAAAAATGGTTACAGAAAAAAATAAAACACATGGAGGTAAAAATTATGGCAATGATAGTACAACACAATTTAACAGCAATGAATGCGAACAGAATGTTAGGAATTTCAACAGGACAGCAGGCAAAGGTTTCAGAAAAGTTATCTTCTGGTTATAGAATTAACCGTGCAGCAGATGATGCAGCAGGATTATCTATTTCTGAAAAAATGAGAAGTCAGATTCGTGGTTTGAATAAAGCATCTGCAAATGCACAGGATGGTATTTCTTTAATCCAGACAGCAGAAGGTGCATTAAATGAATCACATTCTATCTTACAGAGAATGAGAGAATTAGCAGTTCAAGCATCCAATGGTACAGAAACAGATGATGACCGTGAAGCAGTTCAGAATGAAATTGCAGAACTTCAAGAAGAATTAACAAGAATTTCTGATACAACTGAATTTAATACAATGAAATTGTTAGATGGTTCATTAGGTGGACCAGAGGGAGTTTCAACAAGTGGAAATACGACAATTGGTGCACAGGTAGCAAACTTAAAGGCTGCTACATATACTACAAGTACAAATGCCGGAGATATGAGTGGACAGACTGCTTGGGCAGAAGAGACTATCAATATTGATGGAGCTGAGATTAAGGTAAATTGGGCTACTTTAACAGATGAAGAAAAAAATGCATTAAAGGTAAAATGGGAAGATAATACTTCTGTTGATACTGCAAGAAAGGCTGCTGAGATTATACAGAATAAAATTAATGCAGCAATTGACGAGAGTGGATTAGGAGTTGAGCATGTTACAGTAAAAGCGGTAGATGCCAAGAATTTTTCTATTACATCAGGAAGTGAAGGTGTAGATTCTAAAATAAATGTAGTTGCTGGTGGTGTGGCAGGCACAACTTTTGGTGCGATAAGTAATGTGGCAGGTACAACAAATTATAATGGTGAAGCAGTTACTGCAACAGAGTTGTTTTATGCAGAGATTAATGGTCAGTCATTAGTAGTAACTCCTACGGCAGTAAATACGGGTGATACTATGGCAGCTACTGCTACAGCATTACAAACAGCTATTAATAACGCTATTACTACATATAATACAAGTAGAGATAGTGCAGATCAGTTGAAAGCTGTTACAGTTGATGTATCAAAGGACGGACGTTTTGTAATTAATAGCGAAAGTGGTGTGGTATCATTCTCTGATTTCGGTGCTGGTGAAGCTGTAAAGAAACTTGGTCTTGATGCAGCAGGTACAAAGACAGGTGCAAATGGCGGTATGACTTTACAGATTGGTGCAAATGAAGGGCAGACTATGAACTTTGGTATCGGTAATATGAGTGCAGAGTCTCTTGGCGTTGCAGGAAATAAAGTTGATTTAAGTACACAGGCAGGAGCACAAAAAGCAACTACTGTAATTGATGCAGCAATTAAGAAAGTATCTGCACAGAGAAGTGAATTAGGTGCTGTTCAGAATCGTCTTGAACATACAATTTCTAATCTTGATGCAGCAGCAGAAAATACACAGAATGCAGAATCTCGTATCCGTGATACAGATATGGCGAAAGAAATGGTAGAATACAGCAAGAACAACATTCTTGCACAGGCAGGTCAGTCTATGCTTGCACAGGCTAATCAGTCTACACAGGGTGTTCTTTCCCTCTTACAGTAATTTAAGATTTGCAGTAATGTAGGACTTACGGTCATATAGTTAAAAAAATAACGATTTAAAATCGGTGATTGAAGCATAAAATCTCCCTGTTGGTTGAATAGACCAACAGGGAGGTTTTTTAATTAATTCTACTATATATTCGGCGATTAAAAACTTCGCCTCATATATAGACCCTCCGGGGGAT
>CAYMHX010000131.1:0-6777 GCA_964390325.1 uncultured Roseburia sp.
GTGTGAACAGTAACAGGGAATAATGTAATTCAGAGTTAAAATAGGAATCGTTTTTTGAGATTGGCTTTGAAAGGTTATAATAAAATAAATATAGAATGAAAAAATTGCGAATATGTGGTTTGTCTCATTTGGAATGGAGGAGATTATGGCAAAATTTAAAGATATGATAGGACATGAACAAATTATAATGCATTTACAGAATGCAATTAGTATGGAGAAGGTTTCGCATGCGTATATTTTGAATGGTCCGGATAAATCTGGAAAGCGGATGCTTGCAGAAGCGTTTGCCATGGCACTCCAATGTGAAGCGGGCGGCAATGAAGGCTGTGGAATATGTCATTCCTGTAAACAGGCAGCAAGTCGTAATCAGCCTGATATTATTCACGTTTCCCATGAGAAACCAAATACGATTTCGGTAGAGGATATCCGAAATCAGGTAAATAATGATATTGGGATTAAGCCGTATGGCAGTAAATATAAGATTTATATCATTGATGAAGCAGAAAAAATGAATGTACAGGCTCAAAATGCTTTGCTCAAAACCATGGAAGAACCACCTTCCTATGCGGTGATTTTGCTGTTGACTACCAATGCAGATGCTTTTTTACCAACCATTTTGTCGAGATGTGTGACTTTACATATCAAAGCAGTTGCAGATGAAACTATCAAACGGTATTTGATGAAAAAATATGAAATTCCGGATTATCAGGCAGATGTCTGTGTGGCTTTTGCACAGGGAAATGTGGGAAAAGCGATTTTGCTTGCCTCGTCTAGTGATTTTAATGAGTTAAAGGCTGCAGTTTTACAATTAATGAAACGATTACAGGATATTGAGCTTTATGAAATGGGAGCTGCTGTAAAGCAGATTAGCGAATATAAATTGACTATCAATGATTATTTTGATTTGATGATGGTTTGGTATCGGGATATTTTGTATTTTAAAGCAACTGGTGATGTAAATGCATTGATTTTTAAAGATGAAGTTTATGATATTAAAAGACAGGCAGAGAAAAGTTCTTATCATGGAATACAGCGAATGATTGAAGCCCTTCAGAAGGCACAGGTTCGTTTGAATGCGAATGTGAATTTTGATTTAGTAATAGAATTGTTATTATTAACGATAAAGGAGAATTGATTATATGATAAATGTAGTAGGAATTCGTTTCCGAAGTGCAGGAAAAATTTATTATTTTGGACCGGGAGATTTAGAATTAAAGACAGGGATGCATGTGATTGTAGAAACGGCAAGAGGCGTAGAAATTGGTACGGTGATTACGAATCCAAGACAAGTTTCCAGAGAAAGTGTGATACAGCCGTTAAAACCAGTCATTCGTATCGCAACAGAGGCAGATGAACGGCAGGCTGAGAAAAATAAAGAGAAAGAAAAAGAAGCGTTCCGTATTTGTTTGGAAAAAATTCAAAAACATGAACTGGAAATGAAATTGGTAGAGGCAGAGTATACTTTTGATAATAATAAATTATTATTTTATTTTACGGCTGACGGACGTATTGACTTTAGAGAATTGGTAAAGGATTTGGCGGCCGTATTCCGTACGCGTATCGAATTACGCCAGATTGGTGTGCGTGATGAAACAAAGATTTTAGGCGGTTATGGTATCTGTGGCAGACAGTTATGCTGTCATACCTTTTTACCGGAATTTGCTCCTGTTTCGATTAAGATGGCAAAAGAGCAAAATCTTTCTTTAAATCCGACAAAGATTTCGGGAGTATGTGGACGTTTGATGTGCTGTTTGAAAAATGAAGAAGAAACCTATGAATATTTAAATAGTAAACTTCCAAACGTGGGCGATAATGTGACAACCGATGATGGATTAAAGGGAGAGGTTTCTTCTGTAAATGTACTTCGCCAGTTGGTAAAAGTAACAGTGAATGTTGGGGATGAGAAGGAATTAAGAGAGTATAGACCAGAACAATTGAAATTTAAACCTAGACGTAAAAAGGATGTGAAACTTTCCGCAGAAGAAATGCGGGAGTTGAGAGCATTAGAAGACCGTGGAGGAAAGTCAAAATTTGATGACAAAAACTAATTTGATAAAGAATGGGGAACGACTGGACGAGCTGCAAAGGAACGGGTACTGTATTATACAAGACCCTGCACGTTTCTGTTTTGGAATGGATGCAGTGCTGTTGTCTGATTTTGCGAAAGCAAAGCCAAAGGAAAAGGTTTTGGATTTGGGAACGGGAACAGGCATTATTCCAATTTTGATGGAGGCAAGAAGTGCTAAAGCACAGTTTATTGGTTTGGAAATTCAAGAAGAAAGTGCAGATATGGCAAGACGCAGTGTTTCCTATAATGAATTAAATGAAAAAATAGAGATTGTGAGAGGAGACATTAAAGATGCTTCAAAGATATTTGGAGCATCTTCTTTTGATGTTGTAACAACAAATCCTCCTTATATGATAGGGACACATGGCGAAAATTCACCGTCACAGGCGAAAGCGATTGCAAGACATGAGGTGCTTTGCAATTTGGATGATATTTTGCGGGAAAGTGCAAGACTTTTAAAACAAAGTGGAAGGTTTTATATGGTACACCGCCCATTTCGTCTGGCAGAAATTATGAGTAAGATGGTGGAGTATCGTATTGAGCCAAAACGGATGAGATTGGTCTATCCGTATGTGGATAAAGAGCCAAATATGGTGTTGATTGAAGGTCTGCGTGGTGGAAAATCTCGTATGACAGTGGAGAAACCGTTGATTGTTTATAAAGAGCAGGGCGTTTATACAGATGAGATTTATGAAATTTATGGGATGAAAAAACCTGAGAAATAAGATGTTAAAAAATTGTAACTATTCAGTAGGTTTGTGTATTTACTGCACAGACCGTAAGAAAATGATTCAAGCGTGCATACTCCCAAAGGTAGCTTAAAATCCTATTGCAGCACAGTTGTGTGTGGCAATTTTCAATGGATTTTTGCATCGTAACTGGAAGGTACTGAACAGTTACAAAAAATTAATATAAAAAAGTATAGATTTATGACTGTAAATGAACCAATACGAAAAATCAAGATTTGGATAAAAAAGGAAAAGTTTTATGGCAGGAAAATTATATTTGTGTGCAACACCGATTGGAAATTTAGAGGATATTACCTTTCGGGTATTGCGTACCTTAAAAGAAGTGGATTTGATTGCGGCAGAAGATACGAGAAATTCAATAAAATTGTTAAATCATTTTGAAATAAAGACTCCGATGACCAGTTATCACGAGTATAATAAGATTGAAAAGGCTTATCAGTTGGTTGATAAAATGCGGGAAGGGAAAAATATTGCATTGATTACGGATGCAGGGACACCTGGAATTTCTGACCCTGGAGAGGATTTGGTGCGAATTTGTTATGAAGAAGGCATTGAGGTGACATCCCTTCCTGGAGCAGCAGCGTGTGTTACAGCTTTAACAATGTCGGGACTTCCAACCAGAAGATTTGCATTTGAAGCTTTTTTGCCAAGAGATAAAAAAGAACGTCTTCAGGTGTTAGAGCAGTTAGAAAAGGAAAGTAGAACGATTATTTTATACGAAGCACCACATCATTTGGTAAAGACCTTGGAAGAATTGCAGGAGGTTCTTGGAAATCGTAAGATTGCTGTCTGTCGGGAATTGACGAAACGGTATGAAGAAAAAATGTTGTCAACGATTTCGGATATGCTGGATTTTTATAAGGAAAACGAGCCGAGAGGAGAATATGTCTTAGTCTTGGAAGGAAAGTCCTTTGCAGAGCTTGAAGAAGAAAAACAAAAGTCGTGGGAAGCTATGAGCTTAGAGGAACATATGGAATTTTATGAAAATCAGGGGATTGATAGAAAAGAGGCAATGAAATTGGTGGCGAAGGATAGAGGCATTCGGAAAAGAGATGTGTATCAGGCATTGCTTTAGAAATTTAATTATTTATTCAAAGGTTAAATATAGAAAGAATAGGGGAATATATGTTTTACGATAAACAACCGATTGAAAATCAAGAAAAGTATAAACAGATGTTGACAATTATGGGACAATTGTCAAATTTATTTTCAGAAAGTGATTGTCCATACTTGGCATATCGCGCACATGAGAATATTTTTTGTAAATATTTAGAAGCTGTTAATCTTGCAAGGTCAGATTGTTCAGCTGATGCTAAAAAAGATGAGATTGGAATAGGCTTAAAAACTTGGACAGGGAAAAATGACCAAAAAGTTGCTGAATTTGGGAAATTGAAGAAAAATTATTCAAATTTGACAGGAATAGAATTAGTAAAAAAAATTGCAGAATATAGAAATGAACGTATAAGAGTGACAAAAAAACTGCATGGAATTAAAGAAATGATATATCATGTTGTGAAAAGAGTACCAAATTCTATGCAGATTTTAGAATGTGCATTTGATTATATTGATATTGAGAAAATTAAGCTTATCAAAAATCGAGGCAATGAAAATAATACCTATTTTACAGATGGAAAACATACTTATCATTTTAGCATATCTAAAAATACATTATATATGATTTTTGATGATTTAGAGCTTTTGGATTCTTTTGAGGTTTCTATTTTAGAAGACCCATATCAGCTTTTAATGGAATTATCAGAAAATATGTCAAAAAAGAATGATATTTATATACCGGAGATTAATATAAATATTGAATGGCAAAAAACTCAATTAGACAAGGAAATATTGAATAAACCTGTATTATGTTTACCTTTGTATTCAAGAAAGGGAAAAAAGAAAGAAAAAATTGTAGAAGAAAAGAGTGGATTGAATCAGTGGAATGCAGGAGGACGGAAAAGAAATGCAAATGAGCTGTATATTCCTTATTTAAAGGAAGATAGAGAACGCAGTATTGATTTTTTTCCACCAAGAAATATACCATTTACACTTCGTTTACCAGATGGTACAAAAATATCAGCGAAGGTATGTCAGGAAGCAGATAAAAATAATCCGAAAATAGGAAAATCAATTATGAGTAATCCTAATAAGGTGCTTGGTAAATGGCTGTTAAGAGATGTTTTTGAGTTAGAAGAAGGAACTTTAGTTACATATGAAATGCTTGAAAAATTTGGCGTGGATAGTGTTATTTTTGTAAAAAATGAAGAATTAGATTATTCTGTTGATTTTGCAGAAATTGGCACATATGAAAAATTTTATGATGAAAATGAGGAAGACTAAGTTTTTAGGGAGGATTATATATGTTAAAGTGTGCATCTTTTTTTGCTGGTGTTGGAGGAATAGATATTGGTTTTGAGAGTACAGGAAAATTTAAAGTAATTTATGCAAATGAGATTGATGTTTATCCTGTAAAAACATACGAAGCAAATTCAGATTTAAAAGTAGATTGTAGAGATATTAACAATGTAAAAGTAGAAGAAATTCCAAATTTTGATGTAATGCTTGCAGGATTTCCATGTCAGGCATTTAGTGTTGCAGGATATCGAAAAGGGTTCGATGATGAAAAGGGGAGAGGAACATTATTTTTTGAATTAGTTCGTATTATAAAAGCAAAGCAGCCACAAATTGTTTTTTTGGAAAATGTAAAGAATTTAGTAGGACATGATGAAGGAAATACTTTTTTAACTATTTGTGAAGAATTAAAGAAAGAAAATTATTATGTGAAATATAAAGTATTGAATGCAATGGAATATGGAAATTTACCTCAAAATAGAGAAAGAATATACATTGTAGCATTTAAAGATATGGAAGCATATGAAAAATTTGAATTTCCAATGCCAATACCATTAACAAAGAGATTATCGGATATTATAGATTTTGAAACGAAATTAGAAGAAAAGTATTATTATACAGAAGGTAAGTATAAAGGGGATATTTATGAAAAATTGGTAGAGGCTATGGATGATGAAAATGCAATTTACCAATGGAGAAGAAAATATGTTAGAAAAAATAAAAGCGGTGTAGTTCCAACATTAACTGCCAATCAGGGAGAAGGAGGACATAATGTATGCTTAATTAAATCAAAGCATGGTATTAGAAAAATGACTCCTCAAGAATGTTTTAATACACAGGGATTTCCACAGGACTTTAAACTTCCAGAAGATATGAGAGATTCCAGATTATATAAACAAGCAGGAAATTCGGTTTGTGTTTCAGTTATTCAGAGAATTGCAGAAGAAATAGGAAAAGTTGTATAAAGATAAAGTGGGATAAAAATTATGGACAATCTTACAAAAGAACAACGAAGAAAAAGATTAAAAAATAACTCGATAGTTATTTTTTAATCAAGAATTTGTGCCGAAGCGTCACAAATTCCTTTTATCGCAGAGCAAAATTTGATATTTTGCTTGCGTCCTCAGCGTAAACGCTTCGGAATGAGAGGAAGATATGCAGAATATCAAATCAAAAGATACCTCCATCGAATGTATTTTGCGAAAAGCTCTTTGGAAGAAGGGCTATAGGTACCGTAAAAATTGTAAGGATATTTCTGGAAAGCCGGATATTGCTTTGACGAAGTATAAGATAGCGATTTTTTGTGACAGTGAATTTTTTCATGGAAAGGATTGGGAGGTTTTAAAACCAAGACTGGAGAAAGGAGAAAACAGCGAATACTGGGTTCGGAAAATTTCAAAAAATCGTGAGCGAGATGATGAAGTGAATAAACGCTTATTATTTGAAGGATGGACGGTGATACGGTTTTGGGGAAAGGATATTAAAAATCATACAGAGGAATGTATCAAAGTCATTGAAGAAGTAATTTGGGATATTCAGATGGAGTATGATATGTCTTGATAATTGGGCGACGCACACTCGTGACTTTAGTCGTGAGTTAGTCGCCTTTAC
>CAYMHX010000132.1:0-6761 GCA_964390325.1 uncultured Roseburia sp.
TGCATAAATATCAAGGAAAGTAGAAGTACGTCCAAGTGACATTGCCGCACCATTTTGTTCCTTTACTGCTGCAAGATAAGCAAAATATAATGCCTGTGTTGCTTCCAATACATTTGTCGCAGGTTTACTAATATCACAGCCATAAATCTCTGCTAATTTCTTTAACATTTCTAATGCACGAATCTGCTCTGATAATTCTTCTCTTTCACGAATAACATCGGAATACATAATCGTACGAGTTGTATTTAATTGTTCTTTTTTATCTTCAATCAAACGGTCTACACCATAAAGTGCAGGTCTACGGTAGTCACCAATGATACGTCCTCGTCCATAAGCATCCGGAAGACCCGTAATAATATGAGAACTACGGCAGGCACGCATTTCCGGTGTATATGCATCAAATACACCTGCATTGTGTGTTTTTCTATGAGTTGTAAAGTATTCCACTACTTCCGGGTCTACATGATATCCATTGTCTTCACAAGCCTTCACCGCCATACGAATACCACCATAAGGCTGTAAAGAACGTTTAAACGGCTTATCTGTCTGAAAACCTACAATTCGTTCCTTATCTTTATTTAAATAACCAGGACCATGTGAAATAATCGTAGATACTACCTTTGTATCCATATCCAACACGCCGCCTGCTTCTCTTTCTTGTCTTGATAAATCTAAAACCTGTTCCCATAAATCCTTTGTATCCTGAGTAGGTCCTTCTAAGAAAGAATCATCACCATCATAAGGACGGTAATTTAACTGAATAAAATTTCTTACATTAATTTCGTTTGTCCAAGCTCCTGTCTTGAAAGTACGCCATGCATTTGTCATCATTTTTTACCTCATTTCTCCCTTATCTAAATCTAGCATCGAAAACCCGATTAACAACAACATATTGTAGTTAGTAGTACCTAACCACCTATATAATACGATATATGTCACTCCTTGTCAACAACACACACATTTGTTTTTCTTTTTGTACATTGTATACAATCTTTAAGGTCTTTTCTATAAGAAGAACAAAGAATGTGCATCCTCACGGAGTGTTTTTTATTCTATAGGAAAGTCATAATCTTTCATACATTAACGTAACAAGGTATTTCCTAATAGAATAAAAAACCGACACATCCAGGCTTTCTTGGCCCAGACGGTCGGCTCATTATTCGTTATACTCCATGTGGTTTCTCCACTATTTCCGTCAGTCATATAACGCTTTTATCTTAACGTATAAATTCTTTTTTTGCAAGCTATTTTATTATTTTTGTAAAAATTGCTCAATTTTTTCGTTACTGTTCACTCGTACCTCATAAACAGTAACGCTCAATCTCCCATAAATTTGTTATTTCAAAATCTACATTGATGTTACTATTATTCTCTAATTTCTTCGGATTATACCAGCAAGTCAAAATTCCTGCATTCTTTCCACCCTGCATATCACTGGTAAGAGAATCTCCTACAATCAGCACTTCCTCTTTTTCATAATTTCCAATTGTTTCAAAAACCATATCAAAAAATGCTTGATTCGGTTTCTCTACACCTAAGACATCTGAAATAAAAATACCATCAAATAAAGTATCTAACTGAGAATTTTTTAACTTTCTATCTTGTGCCACCTTTGTACCATTGGTTACTGCATACTGTTTCAATTGATTTTTATATTTTTTTACTAATTCAAACCCATTATCACAAAAAACTACGGTATCACCCAATCGTATTTGATATTCAGCATTAAAACTCTCTGCATATTCCACTGGAAGTCCTTCTGTTTCAAAAAATTCTCGAAATCTCCCTACCAATATTTCAGGTTTTGTAAGTTCTCCCCGTTCCAATGCCTGCCAATATTTTTTGTTAATGGCAATATAACGCTTTAACATTTCCTCGGTACATTCACCCATACCATGTGAAGCAAAACACTGATTGATAGCTGCCTTTTCTGCCGCCCCAAAATCCAACAGAGTTCCATCAATGTCCCATAAAATTACTTTAATCATATTTCCTCATCTCTTACTTTTTCATTTTTCAGATATCTTCCACTTTAAATTGAACAGTAGCATCCTTTAATTGCTGTGCAAGTCCCGCCAAAGTGCTTGTGGTTGCTGTATTATCATCCATTGCCTGTGTACAGCCTTCAATACTTCCCTGAATCTCTGCTGTTTTTTCCACAGCTATATCCGAAGTATTTCTCACATCCGAAAATAACCTGGTTACCTGATTAATCTCTGGAACAGTTTTGTCTACTTTTGCCAAAATTTCTGCCGCCAAATTGTCTACTTCATCAGAATCAGTATAATAATCCTCACTAATCTGAAGATAACCATCCATCTGCGGCTGAATTTTTTCATCAATGAACTCTAACAATTCCTGACTGTTTTCCTTTAAATCTTCAAAAGCCTTCTGCACCTTTGCAATTGTCTCCTGAATAACAGTAACGCTTCGTGTCGATTCATCGGCAAGCTTTCCAACCTCATCTGCAACGACAGCAAAGCCTCTGCCCTGTTCTCCTGCATGTGCAGCCTCAATCGAAGCATTCAATGCTAATAAATTCGTCTGGTCTGAAATTTCTGCAATGACATCTGCCATTTCACGAATTTCATTTACAACCTTTGCAGCCTCAATACTTCTTTCCATCTTTTCACGCTGCACATCACAGATTTCACGGCTTTCCTGGATTGCCTCTCTTGCTGATTTTTGTGCTGTTAATGCTTTTTTCTTACAACATTCTGCATTCTGGTTCTGTGTTTTTGCATACTCTGCCAATTCATGCATACTAATATCCACACGTTTCATCGTATCGGAAATATTGTTAATATTATATTGATTTTCTTCATTTCCAATCAACACTTCTTCTGTAGACTCATTAATAATCTGCATACGACTTGCAATTTGGTCTGTATTTGCACAAAGTTTTTCTCCTGCTCTGCTTACTTCCCCGGCACAACTTACAATATTCTGCATAGATTTCTCAATATTGTCAGCCGCTATATTCAAATTCCCGCAGACATACCCCATTTCGTCTTTACGGTGTTTTAACACAATACGATAAGTTAAATCCCCATTTGCCAGAGCAACTGCATACTCCTGAATTTTTTTCAAAGGCTTTCGGATATTTTGCACAATAATAAATGCTACTCCCAATGCCAGTACCCCAAAACCTGCCGTCATTAGATACATTTTATTACGCAATGCAGCAAGTTCCTGCATTATCACATCTTCATTCCCCTGTAAATTCCGATGCACAATCTCTGCTGTTTCCTGATAAAAAAACATTGTCATAATACTGCATATTACAAAGGCAAGTGTAAAAATCTCTAATGTATAGCGAACTCTATAACTGCGAATCCCAAATTTTCTTTTCTTTTTTTCAGCCATATACACCTTCTCCTAAATTGGTATTTTATGTAACCCAAAAAATCTTTAAAACGTAATTATTCAATATCCTCATAATTACAATACAAAAATTCATTAAAAATTGCTTCGCAATAGAATTTTAAGCTGCCTTAGGCAGTATTCACTCCTGAAGCACTTTCTTTTGTTCAAAACAGCAAGTGCTTTGAACTGCTCTGAATAGTTACTTTAAAACAACTTCTTTAATGCATCTGCCACATCTGAAACCTTATCCACTGCCATTTCTGCAGCAAGCTTTACCTTAACTCCCTCTACAGCCTTCTCAACCAATGCATCTGGTAAATCCATTCCTACTACTCTTTCAATCACCTTTACAGGTTCTTTTTCAAACTCCTCTTTTAAATTCTTATTGCTCTTAATTTCCTCTACAATATTCTCAATAATTTCTTTAATATCCATCTTTTTCTCCTTTAATGTTAAGTTTTCAATAATTCAGCACTTTAATTCATTGCTAAACTTTTACTATTCTATTTTACGTTAAAACGCTTTCATATTCAAGAAAAATAATTCATTTATTGCAATTTGATAATCCGATAAATGATTTGCTTTTTTTATCTTTTTCAATGGCTTCTCCGCCCCTTCAAAAGACTCTCCCAAATAAGTCCAAATCTCCTTCATCTTAAATAAAGTATTCCGTTCTCCCGACATAATTTTGCTGTAATCCTCTAACAATTGGTCATGAAATGTACGAATACGTTGTTTCATTTCCTTTCTGCTCTGTTCTGAAAGATTCTCCTGCTTCTTCGGTTCACTTTTTCTTTCTCCTATGTAATTCTCCAGTTTATCCTTCTGCATTACAGCCTCATCTTCCTTTTCCATAGTACGAATCTGCTCTATCAAATATGGATATCGCAAAACGCCTCTCCCAATCATAATTCGTTCCACCTGTGGAAACTGCTGTTTCATTTTTAAGACATCTTCCACCGAATTTATCTCTCCATTATAACAAATCGGTACCGAAATCTGTTCTACTGCCTTTGCAAATGCTTCCATTCGAACAGGTGCTTTATAATAATCCGTCCGAAGTCTCGGGTGAATAATCAATTCCTCCATCGGATATTTTTCATAAATCCGAAGCAGCCTTTCCCATTCTTCCTCATCTTCCAATCCAATTCGAGTCTTAATCGAAACTTTCACTGTCGATTTCTCATAAATTTCTGCAAGAAACGCATCTAACTCTTTCGGATAGGCAAGAAAACCAGCCCCTCTTTTCTTAGAAACCACCGTTCCAGATGGACAGCCCAAATTCAAATTCACTGTATCATAGCCATAAGCTGCAATTTCTTTTGATACTTGTAAAAAATCTTCTGCCCGATTTGTCATAATCTGTGGTATCACCGTCATATTTGGATTATTTTCAGGCAAAATCCCCTGTATTTCCCGATTTCCTAACTTCTTATTCACAATAAAAGGGGTGAAATAACGGTCCACCCCTCCAAAATGCTGTTCATACGCCCTACGGTATGTATCTGTTGTAATTCCCTCTAAGGGAGCTAAATAAATCTGCATAATTCTCTTCCTCAATCCCTTTTTCTTCATTCAAATTTTATGTAACAGTTCAGCCATGTCAAAATACACAAATTTTGAGTGCAAATTTATTTGCATACGAAAAATTTTTGTGTATTTTGAATATGGCGTTCTGCCATAAGCGAGATTTTTAGCTGCGTTAGCAGCGAAAAAGGCTGTGAAACAGCCAAATCGAGCTTGTATGACTGAACTGTTACAATTTTATCTTTTTCAGTCAAAAAACCCATTTACAATTTTCTATCTCATCACTCTCATTTTCAGAAAAAATCATATCCATCTCCTTGTATCACACCACCTGATATCTTTTCAATCCGTTCTGGCACATAATAACGCAAATCCATATCAGGATTTTTAAGTTTTCCCGGATTTAATAATACAATGACCGTCTGCATTCTCTTTTCTCCAATCTGTTATTACTATTTAGCAAAATTATTTAACATTTCATACACTTCCATCGTTTCCTCATCTGAGCTTCCACTTAAATAATAAATCTCTCCTTCCAGTTCCAGCCGAATAAACCTTCCATTCTGAGGATTTAAAAATAATTTACATCTCTCTCCGGTTTCTTTTACACGAAAACTGCCTTTTTTTAACGTTGGCATCCCACTTCCTACCGACTTAACCATAGATGGCAATTTCTCCACTAATGTTACCGTTTCTATCTCCTCAAAAGGAAGTTCGTATTCCAATTTTAAGTGTTCTGCATAAATCGTGTTTTCTTTTACCGAAAGTGAAATTGGTGTAAACTCCTCAAAAATAACCCAGCCGCAAAGAATCGGTACAGACAATATCCCAATTACCGAAACAAGCCACCAAATCTTCCCCATCTTTGTAGCCATATTGATAGTTGTTCCCATACCATTACGCATAGTCACCATGGTATGCTTATCCTTTGGATTATAATACAACATTCCCCAAATCCAATAACGGTCATCATCTGCTTCTTGGAAAATATCCCTATCTTTTTCATAACAGCTTTCCACTTCTCTTAACTTTTTTATTACTGGAAAAAGTAAACATATCAGCACAAGTGAATAAACAATACTCCCTGCTAAAACTGCCAAATCAAACCGTTTCTGCAAAACCAAAGAAATTGCACATACCCACACATATCCCGTAGTTACCCACGAAGACTGTAACCAAAAATCCTTCCAAATATTCTTTTTTGCTCTCGCATAATTGATATTTACATCACTCTGAGTACTGATTACCTCTGTTTTTTGCTTATCCATCCACTGTGCAATTCCCCAAATCAAAAGATTCAGTAATGCAAACATCAAAATTACGATTCCAAAGTCCTCTACATACCCCTTATTCTTCATTAAGCCATTTTCTATCAAACACAGTCCATAAACCAGTCCTACAGCCATCAGAGAAGCTGCAAACGGTACAAAAAACGTCTTTCCCCTCACTCGTCTGACTTCTCCTGCTGCCTTCATTTCCACATACGCTTCCGTCTTCTCTGGGTGATACCAGCCCCTTACACGCTTTATTTCCCTTACCTTTGCATTTGCCTTCACAAACGGATATTCCAACAGAACAATCAGTACAAAACACCATAACGACCATATCGCTATCTGAATTGAAACATATGGAATCAAAAATGCTGTAAAAGGAATTAACGCCGTAATCAAAATATTGCGTTTCATCTCCACAGACCACTGCCGTTCAATCTCCTTTAACGACTCATCTTTCATTCTTTCCACCGAAATCGTACTTCCAAAAACCATGCCATTTTTCGGTTTCATACTTGTATACATCACAAAACAGACAATCATCATCATTGGATACATCGCCACAAGCATTAACATATTTACTGCCATATTCACTCC
>CAYMHX010000133.1:0-6735 GCA_964390325.1 uncultured Roseburia sp.
ACATAAAATGATTCCAAAATAGAAAGTTTTTCAAATAGATACTGCTTATATTTATATGTATCCAGTATCTTTATCAAAATAAGCATAATCAAAGTATGTATGATACTCGCTATAAAATTTGTCAATTTATCAAAAACTAAATTATTTAAAGTTTTTCCTAGAATCCCCGCATATAATACACTTGTCATAGTTTCTGTAATCATAGTAAATACTGCCCAAGAGCATGCAATGGTAATTCTACTTTTTGTATTACAGATATAATTTGTTGAAAGCAAATATACAATTACTGTATTTAAAATGATATTTATTACAGCAGTATCTATTAAATAATGCGATAATACCCCAAACAGCATATAAATAGAGTATGAAATAATTTGATTTAACAGCACCTTTTTTGATTCAAAAAAAATATTCAATGCAGAATTTGTAATATAAAGCATAAGAATACTCTGTCCAATATAAAATGCTGCTTCTAAGTACAGTGGCATCTATCATCGACACCTCTTTTCTAAAAAAGCTACATATCTGTCATGTGTATCACCTTTATATTTACTTCCCACATTAAAAGTTTCACCACTTTTCCTAATATGTACTTTATCAGATTTCATAGATATATAGTTTAAATTAAATATAAAAGACCTATGCGGCATAATAAATTGGTCAAATTTTTTTACACTATCCCATACTGATGTCAAGGTACTATAGTAACTTTCATTCCCTTTTATTGTATGAATGATTATTTCATTACGGCGACTTTCAAAATATACAATATCTTTGATGGGTATATATTGAATAGCCCCCTGTCTGCTATAAGTAAAAACACTATCATTATCTTTTTTGATAATGGAATATGCTTTATAAAGAGCTGTTTCAAACATAGGCATATCAATAGGCTTATCTAAAAAAGCGATTGTCCTAAAGTCAAATAATTCTTTTACACGTTTATCATATCTTGAAATAAAAATAATAAGACATTCCTCTCCCATTGCCCTAATTCTTGCAGCCGTTTCAATACCATCCATGCCATTCATTAATATATCCAACAAAACAACATCATACTGATTTTTTTGAGCAGCCTCACACAAACTTTCACCGTTTGAAAAAGTGGTCACTTCAAATTCTTCTCTCCATTTTTCTTCAATTTGTGTTAAACTCCTCATTATGTAATCTCTATCCTGTTCCATATCATCACAATACGCAATTTTCAACATATCTTAACCTCTTTTACATTGTAATATTTGTATTATAGCACAAGCAACAAGATATTTTATTTCACTATTAAAATATTTTTAAATTTAATTTTTTTCAGAATTATATTATTAATGAAAAATTTGCATCATTCTACATTCTGAATAAATATTAGTTGTATAAATGAATAAAATTACAGTATTTCAATTATATTATACGCAATTCACTAATCTTAAACATTCCCTCATCTTCCATCACATCATCTGGATGAATTACAAAACAAATCTCTGATATATTGCTAAGTGCCTTACTTTTCATTTTACTCAAAGGTATACTTATCTCGTTCTTTCCATATTCCACTGCAAATGGAAATGCCTCCAAAATTCTATTATTATCAGAATACTTAAATTCCACAAAAACCTTTTTCAATGAATTTGTAAAATTAGTCAAAACAAATCGAAACTCTGCTTCATAATTAAAATCAAGATAACGATTCACATTTAACTTATCAACATAGCCTAAAACTACGCTTACAAAATTTGGACGTTTCAATACTTCCTTTTCATAAGGATTCATATTATAATTAACAACGATTCCTTCCCCTGTAACACTACAATTTGCAATATCCTCTCTATGTATAAAATCAATGCTGTCATCAAAATATGTATTTATCCTAGCCATATCCATAATCTTTTGTTCTTTTAATAAACATCCATCTATTTCAAATTTAAATTCATGTAATTTTCTATTGATTCCCGAACCAATCGTCAAACCCTTTTCTAATGATAAACATTCCAAAAAACTGCGGATATCCTTCTCATCGCTCAAATCTCCAGTTTGAATACTTGCCATCGGTGTTCCTGATAAAGCATCTCCTTTCTTAAGTGGATAAAGAGCGAACGGAAAAATATACTCCTCCCCTTGTTTATCATACTTATTATATAAATACGAGTATGCCACCCCAAGCTCAATCATACAAAATCTACTCATATAATACTCTTCACTAATAATAGGAAGGAATACATCACTTTCACTAAGTTCTTTAAAAATAGTTGGTATAAAATTTTTTCCAACCTTGATACTATTACTCTCAGAGGAACAAAATACCTCTATATCACTACTGATATGTTCTAATAGTTCAGCAAATTTAAGCACAATATTCTTATTTTTTGTAGCATGACTAATAAAAATTCTCATTTTCTTCTTCTAATCCTTTCTCTTATTAATCTCGTTTTTTTACTCAGCACACTTCATTCGTAGAATCTTTTTGTCAAAAATAAAAGGATTTTTCTTAAAATTCCTCTTCTCTATATTTTATTACCTTTTATTAAAACTTTCAACTACATTTGTCTTTTTATATATTTTTTATTAATTCATTCTAAAATTCCACTCTATCTCTACTTTTTTATCTCTATACACATATATTTTTTTAATAAAAATATCCACTATCTCCTGTGTCAATTTCTCCATATGCGAATACCTTATCATCTGCTTCATATCTGCCTCTGTCTTCCGATACTCCTCTTCCAATCTATCAAATTTTAATACCAGTTCTTTCTGTTTTTCAGATAACAACTGTTTTTTATTTTCTATTTCTTTTACTTTTTTCTGATATTCCTCCTCACTAAATTCTCCAAAAGCATATTTCTCATAAATCTGTCCTCTTTCTGCTTCTGTTTGTTTTATATCTCCCTGATATTCCTCTATCTTCTTTTTTAATTTAAAATTTTCCGTCTGCTGAAACGAAACCAATTCTTCCTTTTCTTTCACGGCATTTCCCCAAATCATCAATTCCTTATTCAACATGAGTAAAATCATTTCTTCCAATAAATCTGCTCTTATACAGGTACAACATTCCGATATTTTTAGCAAAGCATATTTCCTACACTCAAATCTTCGATATCTGTTTTTTTCTGTGCATGGTTTATAGCTAAGCGAATAGCCACATCCACCACAATATAGTTTTCCCACAAGCGGATGTTTCTCACGTTTTCGTTTTGTTGACTTTCCCGATTCTAATAATGCTACTTTCTTAAATATTTCTTCTGAAACTAATGCCTCATGGTGATTTGGAATAACTTTCCATTCTTCTTTTGGGACAGAAATACTGCTTTTACTTCCAACGAATTTCCGAACAGTCTTTCCATAAGCCATCTCTCCAAGATAAAAACGATTGTTTAAAATCTTTCTTATCATCGTTCCGTTCCATGTATGGATTCTGTCATCCATATATATTTTATCTGGTTTTCTCATCTGTGTAATGGTTGGTATCTGTTCCTCATAAAGTCTTTTTGCAATCTGTGTACTACTATTTCCCTGTACTGCAAGTAAAAAAATATAACGTACAATTTCCGCTTCTTTCTCATTTACCACGACTATATTCTTTACTTCTCTGCTTTTTTCATACCCAAACGGAACCTGTCCGAAAACATATTCCCCATCTGCACATTTGTTTTCAAAAGAAGCCTTTGCTTTGATAGACACATCTTTACTATATAAATCATATAAAAGCGTTTGGAAAACAATATCTATTTCTATCGTATTTCCCTGATGTTCCCTGCTGTCGTAATGGTCGTTGATTGCAATAAAACGGATTCCCATAAAAGGAAATATTTGGTTTAGATATGTCCCCATCTCAATATAATCCCTTGAAAAACGTGACATATCTTTCACGATAATACATCGAATATGATTTTCTTTGATTTTCTTTAATAGTTCCTGCATGGCAGGTCTTTCCATATTTGTCCCCGAATAGCCGTCATCGCAAAATTCTATTGTTTTATACTGCATTAGTTCCGTATTATTCTGTATGTATTCCTGTATCTGTTTTCTTTGACTGCTGATACTGTTACTTTCATTTTTATCGAAACTATTTTCTATGTCTTTTTTATCTTCCATCGACAATCTGAGATATAAAGCCAAATATTCCATCGTTTTCACCACTTTCTTATTGTGTAGACACTCCTTACCAAAAATCTTCTTCCGTAAAAGTGAACAGAACCTCTACTTTCTTCTCCGGATAAACATAAATCTTAGAAATGAACGTTTCCAACATTTCTTTTGTCAATTCCTTATCAAACGTTAATTTCATTAACGCTTTTATTACGGATAGATACTTTACAGACAGCTTTTCCAATGTTTTTATCTCCCTTTTTTGTTCTTCTATTCTTTTTCTTAGTTCACTCTTTTTTTCTTTCTGTTTCAATTTATAGTCCACATATTCTTTTTGAGAAATACTGCCTTCACAATAATCCATATAAACTCGGGTTTCTTCTTCTTGAAATTTCCTCATTTTATTCTCAACTTTCTTAAGTACATTTTTTGCTTTTTTCTCTGCTTCTGCAATCTGCTCTTTTCCGTATTTCTCATATTTTTGTGGTTTCTCAAGAAAAACTGCAAATTCCATACGAATAAGAGGAATTAATATATCCATAAGCTCTGTTTTTGATATGCGATTAGAATCAGAACATACCATAACCTTTGTCTGCTCTGCATTTAAACAGAAATATCCGTCAAGCCTTGCTTTCGTTCCGTCTGCATAATGCTTCACATAACTGCTTCTGGTCATTTTCCTGCCACATACTCCGCAATACAGCAGATTATCGAATATATTTTCTCCTATTGGATAACCTTCTGTCGGATGCCTGCATGAAGCTGATTTTTGTTTTATTTTTCGCAATACTTCTGCTGCTTTCTGATACAGTTCCTCTTCTATTAATGGTTCATGTGCCTGTTCTCTCACAACCCAATCCGTTTCTGATTTATGTATGCGGTTTTTCTCACTTCTTCCTGTAAGTGTGGTCTTTCCCTGTACCAAAGTTCCTATATAAGTGGCACTGCTCACAATCCTTTCAACAGAACTTTTATCCCAGCCTTTATATTCCGTTTCATCAGATGAATAATATACTTCCCTTGTTTTTTTGTATATAACAGGAGGATTGACTTTTCTACTGTTTAACTCATCTGCAACAGCCGTACAACTTTCCGTTTCCACAAATTTTTCATAAATAAACTGCACAATGGCTGCCGTATTTTCATCTGGTATCAGTATACGTCTTTTTTCTTTCCATCCTGCTATATAACCATATGGAGGCGGACCACCGACATAGGAACCTTCTTCTCTTCTCTGCTTTAACTGTATCTTTGCCTTTTTTGAAAAATCTTTTGCATACATATCATTCACGAGATTTTTTATCTCAGATGCCAACTGTCTATTCTCATTTCCTGCTTTTCCTGTATCAAAACCATCGGAAACAGCAATGAAACGCACTCCTAAAAATGGAAATATTTTTTCTATATAATTTCCTGCTTCCAAATAATTTCTTCCAAACCTTGATAAATCTTTCACAATCACACAGTTAATCTCCCCAAGCCGAATGTCCTGCATTAATCTCAAAAATCCCTCTCGTTCAAAATTACTCCCTGTCTTACCTAAATCTGTATAACAATCAATCACTTCGATTACTTCCTCGTTTTCCTTACCATTAAAATCCTTCACAAATTTTTTTGCTATCTCAATTTGTACTTCTATGGATTCATTTTTCGCAGCCTGCCTGTCAAACTTGCTATCCTGATTAGATGAAAGTCTTGTATAAATCCCTGCTTTATATCTCTTTTTTTCATAACTATCGACTCTTTGCTGCTTTTGCGACTGTTTCACAGAAGAATGTCTTTTTGATACCCTTCCCATACTTATGAACTCCTTCCTTAGATTTTTAATTTCTATTTGCTTCCTCAATAATTCGAAACTGTTCTACATAATAAAACTCTATTTCAATCCTCCGATTCTCATAAACTGAAATTTTCTTTACCATACTGCAAAGCAAGTAGCGGTCTATTTCTCTTAATTCCGCACATTCCTGCATTGCTTTTAAACGTTCAGCAGATACCACACCTTTTTGAAACAGTTCTTTCACCATTGCCTCCTGCTTTTTTCCTGCATTTTCCATCCTTTCTGCTTTCTGTTTAAACTCATTATATAATCTTTCAAATTCTTCCTTTGTTACAATTCCTTTCCTCAAATCTTCACATAATCTTGAGCAAAGGAAATCATACTTATCCTGTTCTTTCTTCAATCTAGCTATTTCTGTATCATGCTGAATAATCGACTCAAAATTCATCTTAAACTCTATAGATTTTTCAAACAGTTTTTTCTCTTCTAAAAAGATATTTGCATATTTCTGTACCGCTTCTGATACAACTTCTTTTAGATTTTCTTCCTTTATACTGTGTCTTGTGCAACCTTCCCCTCTGTTTTTAGTAGAACAGATATAATATGCTTTCCGAACATCTTTGTAACAATTCACCCTCCTCACCATCTGTTCTCCACAATCTCCACAAAATAAAATCCCTGCAAACAGATTTCCTTCCTCATTTACAGGACTCATCCTGCCGTCTGTTTTCAACAAATTCTGTACAATAGTAAAATTATCCTCTGAAACAATTGCTTCATGTGTGTTTTCTACTTTTATCCATTCTTTCTGTGGCTTTTTCACACTCTTTTTCAACTTATAATTTACTTTTTCTGTTTTTCCCTGTATCAGATGC
>CAYMHX010000134.1:0-6719 GCA_964390325.1 uncultured Roseburia sp.
GTAAATAACATTCCATTAGATAAATGTGCAGAAAAAGGTATCGTAGTATTCAATACTCCGGGTGCAAACGCAAACGGTGTAAAAGAATTAGTAATTGCAGCTATGCTTTATGCATCTCGTGACCTTATTGGTGGTATCGAATGGTGTATTAATAATAAGGATGATGCAAATATTTCAAAGACAGCAGAAAAAGAAAAGAAAAACTTTGCAGGTACAGAAATCGCAGGTAAAAAACTTGGTGTTATCGGTTTAGGTGCTATCGGTGCTTCTGTTGCAAATGCAGCAACACATCTTGGTATGGAAGTATATGGTTATGACCCATATATCTCAATTAATGCAGCATGGGGCTTATCTCGTAATGTAAAACATATCACAAATATAGAAGATATTTATCGTGAATGTGATTTTATTTCTCTCCATGTACCGGCATTAGATACAACAAAGAAAATGATTAACGAAAAAGTAATCTCTATGATGAAAGAAACAGCAGTTGTATTAAACTTTGCAAGAGATGTTTTAGTTGATGAAGAAGCAATGGTAAAAGCTTTAGAAGAAGGAAAGATTGCACGCTATGTATCTGACTTTGCAAATCCAACCGTAGTTGGCAAAAAAGGCTGTATCATTACACCACATCTTGGAGCTTCTACAGCAGAATCTGAAGACAACTGTGCAATTATGGCAGTTCGTGAATTAAGAGATTACTTAGAAAACGGTAACCTTGTTCACTGTGTAAACTTCCCGGACTGCAGCATGGGTGCTTGTACAACAGCAGGACGTGTGGCTATTTTACATAGAAATGTATCCGGTATGATTAGCCAGTATACAAATATCTTTGGTGAAGCTGGTATCAATATTGCAAACATGACAAACAATTCAAAGGGTGGTTATGCATATGCATTATTAGATGTAGATTCTCCTGTAACAGAAGAAGTGTTAGCAAAATTAGCAGCAACAGAAGGCGTTCTTCGTGTTCGTAAAGTAAAATAAGATTTTTATAATGAAGATAAGAGGAAATATAAATGGCAGTTATTAAACCATTTATAAGCATCAGACCAAATAAAGGGAAGGCGGCACAGATTGCTGCCCTCCCTTATGATGTTTATAACAGAGAAGAAGCAGTAGAAATTGTAAAGGCAAACCCAGAGTCTTTTTTAGGAATTGACCGTGCAGAGACTAACTTTTCATCCGATGTTGATACTTATGATGAAAGAGTTTATGAGAAAGCAAAAGAATTGCTTTGGAAACGGGTAGAAAAAGGGGATTTTATCCGAGAAGAAAAGAAATGTTATTATATCTATGAATTGACAATGAATGGCAGAGTACAGACTGGTATTGTTGCCTGTGCTTCTATTGATGATTATAAAAACAATGTGATTAAAAAACATGAAAATACAAGAGCAGAAAAGGAACTTGACCGTATTTGTCATGTAGATACTTGTAATGCTCAGACAGGACCAATCTTTTTGGCATATCGTGCGAATACTGTGATTAATGAAGTCATTGCACAGGTAAAAAGAAACGAAGCAGAGTATGATTTTACGTCAGAAGACGGAATACGTCATCGTGTATTTGTGATTTCAGAAGATGCTCAAATTGAAGCAATTGAAGGTGCATTTGCATCAATTGGTGAAATTTATATTGCAGATGGTCATCACCGTTGTGCTTCTGCCGTAAAAGTTGGAGAAAGAAGGAGAGAAGCACATAAGGATTATACAGGGGAAGAAGAATTTAATACCTTCTTATCCGTACTTTTCCCGGATGAAGAACTTTATATTATGGATTATAACCGCGTGTTAAAAGATTTAAACGGTTCTTCCGTAGAAGAATTTTATAGAGAAGTAGAAAAACGATTTGATGTGACAGAGCTTACAGAAGATGAAGACAAACATCCGACAGAAAAGGGAATGTTTGCGATGTACTTGGACGGACATTGGTATGCTTGTAAACTTCGTAAGGAAGATATTCCGGTAAATGACCCAGTGAAGTCTTTGGATGTGTCTTTATTACAGGATTTATTATTAGAGCCTGTGTTAGGAATTGATGACCCAAAAACAAATGCAAGAATTGATTTTGTTGGGGGAATTCGTGGCTTAGAGGAACTGGTAAAACGCTGTGAAAAAGATTGTGCAGTGGCATTTGCTATGTATCCGACATCAATTCAGGAATTGTTTGATGTAGCAGATGCAGGACTTTTAATGCCGCCAAAATCTACTTGGTTTGAGCCAAAGCTTCGCAGCGGATTATTTATTCATGAGATTGAAAAATAAAATTTGAAGTAAAAAAATGATTTAAGTGTAAATACTGCAAAAGGCAGCTTAAAATTCCATCGCTGTACAATTTGTGTAAGCTGATTTTTATGGATTTGCAAATCATAATTATGAGAGAACTGAATAATTACAAATAAAAAATAAAGAGAAAAGGTAAGAAGTTGCGAATGATGGAAAACATAAAGAGAAATCAATTATATAAGATGGCAGGAGAACTTTCTACAGAAGAAGCAATTGTAGTAGAAACTATTGAAAAAGTGGTAGAAAATCCAGGGATTCTTCGTACTTATTTGGAAGGCTTGGTTCCAAGTATTATTGGATTTGTATTACAGGTAGTGCTTGCAATTATTGTTTATGCAATTGCAGTGAAAGTCATTAAATGGGTTGTTAAAATTGTACAAAAAGGAATGGAGCGTCACGAGGTAGATACAGGTGTTATACAGTTTTTAAGTGCCATTATTAAATATGGGTTGTATCTTATTTTAATTATGACAATTTTAAATCTATTTGGTGTAGCAACAACATCTGTTGTAGCAGCAATCGGTTCAGCGGGTGTAGCTGTTGGTCTGGCTTTACAGGGAAGTCTTTCTAACTTTGCAGGCGGTGTATTGATTTTAATGCTAAAGCCATTTAAAGTAGGAGATTATATTGTACAGGGTAGCAATGAAGGAACTGTATATGAAATATCAATTTTTTATACCAAATTAAAGACGGTGGATAACAAGGTAGTAGTAGTTCCAAATGGTATTCTTTCTAATGACACAATTATGAATGCTTCGCATATGGATAAACGAAGGGTAGATATTATAGTTGGAATTTCTTACGAGGCAGATATTAAGACGGCAAAAGATATCATCTATGAGCTTGCCCAAAATGAAGAAGCCCGACTTCCAGAGGAAGAAGCAGTAGTATTTGTTAATAAGCTGGGCGTTTCTTCCGTAGATATTGGAATGCGTGTATGGGTAAAGGCAGAGGATTATTGGCCTGTAAAATGGCGTTTGACGGAAGAAATCAAGTATGCATTGGATAGAAACGGAATAAAGATTCCTTATCAGCGAATTGATGTGCAGATTAAACAATAAAAAAATAGAAAAACGTTTTCAAATTATAAAAAATGTTGACAAAATGTGCAATATGTGGTATTTTTAGGAACGTAGTACACGAAACTGTAAATACAGTGTGTGAAGTATTCTTTGTAAGGCAAAGCCTTACACATATCTAGGAGGAATTTAGTTATGCAGCAGGGAACTGTAAAGTGGTTTAATGCAAAAAAAGGTTACGGATTTATTTCAGATGAAGCAGGTAATGATGTATTCGTTCATTTCTCAGCTTTGAATATGGAAGGATTCAAAGAGTTAAAAGACGGCGAGAAAGTTGAATTTGAAGTGATTGATGGCGATAAAGGCCCTCAGGCAGCAAATGTTTCACGTCTTGCATAGTCATTGGCGATAGATTGAATTAAAAAGACGAACCGAAAGGCACTCACAAAAATGTGAGTGCCTTTTTAACCATAGTGAATAGAGAGAGTTATTTTATACAAAATATTTATATGACAGATAAATGAAAAAATGTAATTAGGAAGGCACTGAATAATTACAAAAAAGCAAGCAGAAAGGCTTAGGAAAGTAGAATGAACATAACAGCATATGAATTAGTAGAGCAGAAAAAATTAAAAGATTTAAATGCACAAGGTCTGGTATTTCGCCATAAAAAAAGTGGTGCAAGGGTAGCGGTCATTCAAAATGATGATGAGAATAAAGTATTTTTTGTTGGATTTCGTACCCCTGCCGGTGATTCTACCGGAGTACCGCATATTATTGAACATAGTGTCTTATGTGGTTCTAAAAATTATCCTGTCAAGGACCCGTTTATTGAATTAGCAAAGGGTTCCTTAAATACGTTTTTAAATGCAATGACGTTTCCGGATAAGACGATTTATCCTGTGGCGAGCTGTAATGAAAAGGATTTTCAGAATTTAATGGGTGTTTATATGGATGCCGTATTTCATCCGAATATCTATCAATACGAGGAAATTTTTAAGCAGGAGGGCTGGCATTATGAATTAGAGGATGCGAAAAGTCCGATTGTAATTAATGGTGTTGTTTATAATGAGATGAAGGGAGCGTTTTCTTCTGCAGATGATGTTTTAAACCGTCAGATTTTAAATTCCCTGTTTCCGGATACCTGTTATGCAAATGAATCAGGTGGTGACCCGGAGTGTATTCCTGATTTGACATACGAAGCATATTTGGATTTCCACCGTAGATATTATCATCCAAGCAATTCCTATATTTACTTATATGGAGATATGGATATCGAAGAAAAGTTAAGATGGTTGGATGAGGCATATTTAAACGAGTATGAGAAAATAGAACCAAATTCTGAAATTAAAACGCAGAAGGCATTTGAAGCTCCAGTGGAAATTCGGAAAAAATATTCCATTTCTTCCAGTGAGTCGGAGGAAAATAACACCTATTTGTCCTATAATTTAGTATTAGGTGACACCTTAGATGCAAGGCTTTATCAGGCATTTGATATTTTAGAATATGCATTGGTTGGAGCTCCCGGTGCACCATTGAAAAAAGCATTGACGGATGCAGGAATCGGTACGGAAATTTCGGGTGGCTATGACAGCAGTATCAAACAGCCGATTTTTAGTATTGTTGCAAAAAATGCAAATCTTTCTGATAAAGAAGCCTTTTTACAGATTATCAAAGAATCCATAGAAAAATTGGTAAAAGAGGGTATCAATAAAAAATCATTACTTGCAGGGATTAACAGTTCTGAGTTCCGTTATAGAGAAGCAGATTATGGTTCTTCGCCAAAAGGATTACTATATGGCATTCAGTGTTTGGAAAGCTGGCTTTATGATGAAAAAGAGGTCTTTTTGCATTTGGAAGCAAATGAGGTATATGGCTATTTAAGAGAACAGGTAGAAAGCAATTATTTTGAAAACCTGTTACAGAAATACTTTTTAGACAATACGCATGCGTCAGTAGTTATCATTGAGCCTGAAAAAGGTTTAAATGCAAAAAAAGAAGCTACTTTAGAAGAAAAGCTAAGAGCATATAAAGAAAGTTTGAGTAAGGAAGAAATCGAAAAGCTGATAGAAGATACAAAACGCTTAGAGGCTTATCAGGAAGAACCTTCTTCCAAAGAAGATTTGGCAAAAATTCCAATGTTAGAACGTGCAGATATGAAAAAAGAGGCACAGCCGTTTCAAAATCGGGAACGAAGTATTGATGACATTCAGGTGATGCATCACGAGATGTTTACGAATGGTATTATTTATTTAGCACTTTTGTTTAATATGCAGGATATTCCAGAGGAGGATATTGCATATATCGGGATTTTAAGGTCTGTTTTAGGTTATATTGATACCAAAAATTATAGTTATGCAGATTTTGCAAATGAAGTAAACTTCCATACAGGGGGACTTAGCAGTACGATGGGGCTTTATCCAAGCATTCAGGATAAGGATGATGTGAAAGTCATGTTTGAAATTCGCACCAGAGCACTTGCAAGTAAACTTTCCGATGCAAAAAAATTAGTAGAAGAAATGATTTTGACTTCTAATTTTAGGGATGAAAAGCGTCTGAAAGAAGTGCTTTCTGAATTAAAATCCAGATTACAGATGTCATTAAGCGGTGCAGGGCATTCAGTGGCTTCGAGCAGGGCAATGAGTTATTTTTCTAAGAGTGCGGCTTATCGCAATAACATTCGTCTGTATGAGGTTGTAAATGAAGCAGAAGGGCATTTTGAGGAGAAAAAAGAAGGATTAATAAAGAAATTAGAAGCTTTAGTACAGAAGATTTTTACAGCAGAACGAATGACAGTCAGTGTAACTTGCAGTGAAGAAGATTATGCACTGGTGGAAACAGAAATCAGAAAAATGAAAGAAAAGCTTTTTGAAGGAAACGGAATTGGTCAGCCAGCCGAATTTTTCTTTGAGCAGAAAAATGAAGGCTTTATGGATGCTTCACAGGTGCAGTATGTGGCGAGAGCAGGCAATTACCGTTCACATGGTTTTGCTTATCATGGAACACTTCGTGTTTTGAAAATGATTTTAGGATATGATTATCTTTGGAATCAGGTGAGAGTCAAAGGCGGTGCTTATGGTTGTATGAATGGCTGTATGCGAAATGGAGATATGTATTTTGTTTCCTATCGTGACCCAAATCTTAGCAAGACAAACGAGGTTTATGATGGAATCCCTGCATATTTGGAACAGTTTGAAGCGGATGAGCATGAGATGACAAAATATATTATTGGTACCATCAGCGATATGGATACTCCAATGAGCCCATTTGCAAAAGGAGAACGTTCGATGACAGCTTATTTGCAGGGGTTGACCTTTGAGCAGTTGCAGGAAGAACGAAATCAGGTAATTGGGGCGACAGATGCAGATATTCGTAAGTTAAAGGATTTGGTAAAAGCAGTATTAAGTGATAA
>CAYMHX010000135.1:0-6688 GCA_964390325.1 uncultured Roseburia sp.
TGTTACTGTTCACTCCATCACCAGCAACGATTGATTTCTGCATACAAATTCGCTTCGCGAAGCAGAAATCAACTCTTGAATCACTTTCTCCCCACGTCAATCAGCAAGTGATTGGCGTGGGTGTGAAAAGTAACATTTTTCTATATTTATAAAGACAATTTTCCATATTTGTTTTATGATAGATATATGGTATTTGGTAATTTTAAAGTAACTATTCAGAGTAGGTGAAAACTACTTGCTGTTTTACTCAAAAGAAAGTGTTTTAGGGGTGAATACTGCCAAAGGCAGCTTAAAATTTCATTGTAGCAATTTTCAATGAATTTTTGTGCCAATGTAGTTGGCTAGAACTATGAAGGTAGTGAATAGTTATGATATTTAAAAGCATATATTAAAGGCAGGGGGATAAGAAAATGGATGAACAAAATCAAAATAATTATGAATTGTACGAAACAGAAGAACCGAAAAGCAGAATCGGAGTGGGAATTTTTCTGGGGATACTGCTTACCATTTTTGGAGTGGGGCTTGGAGTTGGAGTGAGCTGTCTGGTAAATGGTACACAGCTTGTATTTGTGAGTAGAGATGCAGATACCAGTGTACTTACACAGAATGCGAGTGCTATTTTAGATGAAGAAGCAATGGCAAAAATTAATGAAATTACTGCATATGCCAATTTATATTATTATAATGATATTGAACTGGAAGAAGTAAAAAACAGTATGTATGAAGGTTTGGTGGACGGATTAGGAGATAAATATTCCGTTTATTATAATGAGGACGATTATGCAGAACTTCAGCTTTCTACAACAGGACAGTATTATGGTATTGGTGCAGGTCTGACACAGGATTTAGACACTATGGTGGTATCGGTTACAAAGGTTTATAAAGGTACACCGTCAGAAGAAGCGGGACTGAAAAATGAGGATATTATTGTTTCAGTTGATGGCGTAGATGGAACAAGTATGGAGGTGTCAGAACTGGTAAAATTAATCCGCGGAGAAGCTGGCACAACGGTACATTTGGAGATTTACCGACCAAATACAGGGGAATATTTATCTTTTGACGTAGAACGTGCAGATATTACACTTCCAAGTATCGATTATGCAATGTTAGAAAATGGAATTGGTTATTTTTTGATAGAGTCTTTTGAAGCAGATACAGCACATCAGTTTGAGTTGGCTGTGAAAGATTTAACAAATCAGGGAATGCAGGCAATGATTTTAGATGTACGTTACAATCCTGGAGGAATGGTAAGTTCGGTAGTGGATATTTTAGATATGATTTTGCCGGAAGGATTGTTGGTATATATTGAGGATAAGGCAGGTAACCGTCAGGATTATACTTCTTCGGGAGAGTCCTGCATAGATTTGCCAATTGCTGTCTTAATCAATGAAGACAGCGCCAGTGCAGCAGAAATTTTAGCTGGTGCTATAAAAGATTATGAATATGGAACTTTAATTGGAACAACTACTTTTGGAAAAGGAATTGTGCAGACGATTTTTGATTTAAAAGATGGAGATGCGTTAAAACTTACAACGGCGAAATATTTTACACCGAGTGGCAATTATATTCATGGTGTTGGAATTGCACCTGATTTGGAATTGGAATATGAATATTTAGACCCAGAGGGAACAGAATATGAGAGACAGTATGATAATCAGATTTTAAAAGCAGTGGAAGTATTGAATGAGGAATTAAAAGTAGAATAGTAACTATTCAGAGCAGTTCAAAACACTTGCTGTTCTGAAATAGGGCTACCGCAATCCCACTGGCTTTAGACGGTGGGTTAAGGTAGCTAAAAGTAATAGTTTGTGTTATACTTACGCTATGGGTGGTTCACGGCTTACCTAATATTATAAAATAAAGAAAGAGGTGATACTGTGGTAGAGCTTGACCAGTTTAAAGCAACATTAAATACTTATAAAGACCCACTACAGGAAGTGAGGGATTCACTTTGACCTGCTAAATAAGGAGCAGAAAATTCAAGAACTTGAGCGTGAAATGGAGTCGGGAGATTTTTGGAATGACCCTGCGGTTTCACAGAATAAAATGAAAGAATTAAAAAGTATGAAAGATGATGTGGCAATTTATGGAAAATTGGAGGCACAGTTTGAAGATATTGCTACATTAATTGAAATGGGATATGAGGAAAATGATGAAAGCCTCATCCCTGAAATAGAGGCAGAATTACAGGAATTTATTGCTGATTATGAAAATATTCGTATCAAAACATTGTTATCAGGCGAATACGATAAGGATAATGCGATTTTATCCCTTCATGCTGGTGCAGGAGGTACAGAGTCTTGTGACTGGGCTTCGATGTTGTTTCGTATGTATTCCAGATGGGCAGATGCGAAGGGATTTCAGCTAGAGGTTCTGGATTCTTTGGATGGAGATGAAGCGGGAATTAAATCAATTACGTTTCAGATTAATGGGGAAAATGCCTATGGTTATCTGAAATCAGAAAAAGGCGTCCACCGTTTGGTGCGTATTTCACCGTTTAATGCGGCAGGAAAACGACAGACGTCTTTTGTATCTTGTGATGTTATGCCGGATATAGAAGATGATATTGATATTGAAATTAAAGATGACGATATAAGAATTGATACGTATCGTTCCAGTGGTGCAGGAGGTCAGCATATTAATAAAACTTCTTCTGCGATTCGTATTACGCATTTCCCAACAGGAATT
Source organism: uncultured Roseburia sp. (assembly GCA_964390325.1). GTDB lineage: Bacteria > Bacillota > Clostridia > Lachnospirales > Lachnospiraceae > Roseburia. The sequence continues at coordinate 2,689 of CAYMHX010000135.1, forward strand.
GTGGTACAGTGTCAGAATGAGCGTTCCCAGTTCCAAAATAAGGATAAAGCAATGCAGATGTTAAAAGCAAAACTTTATTTATTAAAGCAGCAGGAAAATATGGAAAAAGCGGCAGGAATTCGCGGAGAAGTGACGGAAATCGGCTGGGGAAATCAGATTCGCTCTTATGTAATGCAGCCGTATACGATGGTAAAAGACCATCGTACAGGGGTAGAAAGTGGAAATGTGGATAGTGTGATGGATGGGAAAATTGATTTGTTTATGAACGGTTATTTGAAATGGCTATCACTGGGCTGTCCGAAAAACATGGGAAGTGACGACACGGAATAAGGAGGAAATAGATATGGGCATTATAAAAGCAGCAGTAGGTGCAGTGGGAAAGACATTTGCAGATTCATGGTTAGAAGCAATTGAACCTGATGATATGGGAGAACGCACCGTTTTTACCAGTGGTGTATTGGTTCGTAAAGGGCAGAATGTAAAAGGAAGCAGTAACGTAGTGACAAACGGTTCTGTGATTCATGTTTATGATAATCAGATGATGCTGCTTGTAGATGGCGGTAAGGTTATCGACTATACAGCAGAACCAGGGTATTATAAAGTAGAAAATAATGGAAAGCCATCGTTATTTAATGGAGAATTAGAAGAAAGTTTAAAAGATGCGTTTGAGCGTATCAAATTTGGCGGAGAAACACCGTCAAAACAGATGGTATATTATATTAATTTACAGGAAATCAAAGGCATTAAGTTTGGTACAAGAAATCCAATTAATTATTTTGATGGTTTTTATAATGCGGAATTGTTTTTAAGAGCACATGGTACATATTCGATTAAAATCGTAAACCCATTGCAGTTTTATGCAGAGGTGGTGCCGAGAAATGCGAAACGTTTGGAAATTGAACAGGTAAATGAACAGTATTTGAATGAATTTTTACAGGCATTACAGGCTGCAATTAATCAAATGTCTATGGATGGCACAAGGATTTCACATGTAACTTCTAAGGCAGTAGAGCTTGGAAAATATATGGCGAATATCTTGGATGAAGAGTGGTACAGAACACGCGGTATCGAAGTACAGGCAGTTGGTATTGCAAGCATTTCTTATGATGAAGCTTCTCAGAAACTTATCAATATGAGAAACGAAGGTGCAATGCTTGGCAGTGATTTTAATGTAATGCGTGGTATGGCAGTGAAAAACATAACAGAGGGCGTTAGAGATGCAGGTTCTAATGCAGGCGGTGCAATGAATGGATTTATGGGTGTCGGCATGGGCATGAACAGTATGAATGGCATTTTAGGAGGGTTAAACGGCCTTCAGACACCAAACGACATGCAAAGAGCAAATGGTATGCCAAATGAAAATCAAATGGCTGCTACAGGTACTGGAGCTTCTCAAGGGACAGGCTGGACTTGTGAGTGCGGTCAGACAAATACGGGCAAATTCTGTGGCAATTGTGGTAAACCTGCTCCTGCTCCAAAGAAAGCATGGACATGCGAATGTGGTCAGACGAATACAGGCAAGTTCTGTGGTAATTGTGGTAAACCAGCACCAGTAGGACCGTGGACTTGTGCGTGTGGTCAGGTGAATGAAGGTAAATTCTGTAGTAATTGTGGAAGTCCTAGAGGATAAATGGTATTTTGTATAATTCTATAAATGCAATAACGATTCAGAGCAGGCTAGAAGCTAGTGAATAGTTACTAGTTTGCTGGAAATGAGAGGAACATATGACAGTTATCAGTTTTAAATGTCCACATTGTGACGGGGAACTGATTTTTGACCCTGCAAGCGGAGAATATAAATGCGAGTATTGTCTTTCTAAATTTACACAGGCAGATGTTGATAAGATGAATCAGACGGAAATGGCAGGAAGTTCTGAGGATACATCGAAGACGCAGATGAAAAGTGAAGATAAAACACAGGGTGGAGCAGTGATATATAATTGTCCAAGTTGTGGAGCAGAAATTATTACAGATGCAACAACGGCTGCAACATTTTGTTATTATTGTCATAATCCTGTGATTTTGAGTGGGCGTTTGGAAGGAAAATATTTACCGGATAAAATTATTCCGTTTGAAATTACAAAAGAGCAGGCAGTACAAACATTTTTGGATTATGTTGGGAAAAAGAAGTTCATACCAAAGGCATTTTTTAGTAAAAAACAGATTGAAAGTATTACGGGTGTCTATTTTCCGTACTGGAATTATAATGCAGATGTTGAGAATGTTTTGCAAGGTGACGGAAGAATGATAAGGAGCTGGACAACCGGTGATATCAGATATACGGAAACGAAGCATTATCAAGTGACACGAAAAGGCAGAGTGACATTAAATCATATGTCGGAAAATGCCCTGCAGAAAGCCAATGCAGAAATTGCAAGAGGGGTTCTGCCTTATCATTTTGAGAAAATGAAAGATTTCAATATGGGATATTTGTCGGGATTTATGGCAGAGAAACGCGATATTGAAAAAGATAGTTTAAAAGAGCAGATGAGAAGCCTTGCACAAAATTGTAGCAATACGTTAATGCGTGATACGGTAGAAGGATATGATGCGTTTACGGCAGACCATTCGGATATGCGTTTTGCTAAAGAGGAGTGGCAGTATTGTCTGCTTCCGGTGTGGACGATTACTTACAAAGGAAAAGATGGAAAAATTTATTATTATTCCATGAATGGACAGACTGGAGAAGTATGTGGAGAATTGCCTGTGGATAAAAAGAAGCTTGCGTTGGTAAGCGGTAGTGTATCGGCAGTGATTACCATTCTTGGAATAATCGGAGGGATGCTGACATGAGAAAACAACGAGATAACAGCGATATTTGTGTCAGAACGGAACAAATAAATTTACATAGATATTCTAAAATAGGGATTTTGATGTTCTGTGTTTGTCTGATATGCTCTTATGTAGGAATGTTTACTCCGGTAACCGTAAAAGCACAAGGAAAGCTGGGATTTGCCGGGAAAATAATGGAAGCTGATATTGTGGCAGAGAAAGATGTAACAGTTGAGGAATTTTATGTCTATGATAGAGCCGATTTATTATCGGAGGAGGAAGAAATGGATATAAATGAACAGATTCTTTCTGTCATAGAAACAACAGGCTGGAATGTAGCAGCAGTTACTATTGACAATGCACAGGGGCTTTCTTCGGCAAAATATGCAGATACTTTTTATGATGAATGGGCAGGCATAGATACGGATGGATTTTTGGTATTAATTGATATGGATAATCGTGAAATTTATATCTCTACCAGTGGAATTGCGATTCGATATTTGTACGATACTCGGATTGAAAATATTTTGGATGAAGGATATTATTACATAAGCGATGGTGAATATGCAGACTGTTTAGGGGCTATGATTAGTACGGCAGAATATTATTACTATGAAGGAATTCCGGAAGACCAGTATAATTATAATGTGGAAACGGGAGCAGTTTCTGAATATCGGGTTCTTACATGGATGGAAGTAGTGCCTGTTTTATTATTGGCAGCTTTTGTTGGTGTGGGAATTTACTGGGGCGTGTCAAAGCGTTACAGTATCAAAGGTGGCAGTTATGATTATCCATTAATGAAATATGGCAGGGTAAATTTGGTTTCTAAAGAGGACCATTTTATCAGAAAAAATATTACACATCAACGGATTCCAAAGAATCCTGATAATGGCGGACCGCGCAGCAATGGTGGCGGTGGAGGTCATCGCAGTTCAGTTCATAGTAGTGGTGGAGGAAGCCATGGAGGCGGTGGACGGAAGTTCTAAAGTGAAAGAAATAAAAATAGAGTGTGCTTGTTAAGTCAAGCACACTTTATTTCATATAGGAGGAATTTGTTACATTTCACACCCACGTCAATTACTTGTTGATTGAGATGGAGAGATGCTTGCTTTTGTATTCGCTGGCTGGGAGAAAATAAGGTGCAGAGTTCCTGTTCACTCAGCAGCTAATCAATTGCTGATTTGCTGCGTAAGAACATGATTCAGGGGTTGATTTTTGCTTTGCGAAG
>CAYMHX010000136.1:0-6669 GCA_964390325.1 uncultured Roseburia sp.
CACTATATGATACAGATACGCTTCCTACTCTGATTGATAAAAAAATGGCAAATATCAAAATCAGTATCATAAGGAGAAACACTTTTACTCTTTTCATTGAACTTTAATTCTCCCCATATAAAATGTCCACTAACATTTCCATCGCATCAACAGCCTGTAAATTTGCACTCATTCCAAAATAACCATTTTCAAGAGCAATCAATTTATCATTTTTTACGGCATCAAAATTCTGCCATGCTTCATTGCTTTCTACTTCCTGCTTAAATGCCTTTAACGATTCCTCCGGATTTGCATGTGACATAAATAAAATATATTCCGGATTCATGGATGCCAGATATTCCATATCTACAGGAGCAAATGAACTTGGTGCATCCGTAATGATATTTTCACCGCCTACTCTCTTTACAAGGTCGCCTACATAGGTATCTGCACTTGCTGTCATAAAAGAACTGCCTGCACCAAAAATAATCAATACGCTTGGTGCTTCTTTTCCTTCAATTTCTGTTAAAACTGCCTGTTCGCGGGCATCAAAACCTGTAAGAATTTCTGCCGCTTTTTCTTCTACACCAAAACGTGTTCCAAGATTTGTGATTGTCTCTTTTAATCCTTCATAACCGGATAAATTTACAAAAAATACTTCTGCTCCTAATACCTCAAACTGCTCTGTCAAATCCGATGACAAGCTGTCTACAGAAACCACTACCGTTGGCTCTAACGAAGCAATTACTTCAATGTCCGGTGACATCGGATTTCCAATACGTGTTGCTTCTGCCACACTTTCCGGCAAATCATAGGTACTTGTTGGAACTCCCACCATAGGAACGCCTAATGCATCTAAAATTTCTACTACTGCAACCGAAGATGCCACCACCTTATCCGTAAATACCGCTTCTTCTGTTTCCTGCTGTGTTTCTGTACCGCTTACTTCCATCTCTGTTTCTGTGTTTTCTGTTTCCTCTACTGCCACATTTGTCGTGTCCGCAGTATTAGTATTTCCTGCTGACTGTGAATTACTGTTTCCACAGCCTGCTGCAACGGATGCAATAAGCATGCACATTGCCATGATTGTACACAATCTTTTTTTCATATTAATCTCCTTCTCCATCATTTGGAATTCTTATTTTTGTAACTGTTCATTATTTGTTACTGTTTATGAGGTACGAGTGAACAGTAACACCATTATTATGATAGTTACATTTTTCTCACTTTGGTTAGTTGACACTAACCAAAGAATATATTATCATTTTTATATACAAATTTTTTCCATTTTTTTTATATTTTTTTCCTTTATTTTTTGTTTAGGAGGATTTATATGACAACTCCAATTTATAACCACCTTGAAATCTGTCAGTTTTTATATAACGGAAATACTTCTCAAGCAATAAAAATTTTTATTCAAAAGACAGATTCTATAAAATTTACACCTTTTTTACGCAATTTTTATCTATCGTCTTTAAATTTCGGAATCTATAATTATATTTTAATCAATGAACATATTTCACTTCATGAATGTTGTATGGAAAATGAACGGAAAATTATACTGTGTTCTAATAACTCGTTTAAAGATGTGGGCATTGATATTATTTCCTCTTATGGAAGTGATTCCCGTTATCTAATTGAAAAATATACAAATCCTCATATTAAAGCTGCACTTTTATATATACACCAAAATTTAAGTGAGCCTCTGTCACTTCAGATTGTCAGCTGTTCCATAAACCTCAATCCATCTTATCTTTCAGATTTGTTTAAACGAGAAGTTGGTATCAATTTTAATGATTATATTAATCTACAGCGAATAAAAACTGCTCAAAAACTATTAAAAAACTCTGATTTGTCGATTCAGGAAATCTCAGAACAGTGCGGATATAAAAAATTCAGCTATTTTTCTACTTGTTTCAAAAAGATAACCGGACAAACTGCTTCTAATTACAGACGTGGAATATAAAAAATAAAAACGGATGACTGGCCGCCATCCGTTTCTATTTTTTATATTCTCACTATCTGCAATTTTCCTGTAAAACATGAATTAAAGCTGCCGTACTGGAAGAATGTGTACGGGCAACTCTGATTGCATTCCTTTTTGCTTCTGTTACTGCACTATTGACCATTTTATGCGATACTGTATTTGTAAATAAAATCATCAAATCCGGTGTACCAATTTTCTTTTTAAAACTTCCCAATTCCTTTGTAAAAATCTTGGCTTTACAGCCATAATCTTTACATATTTTTTCATACTGGCTAATCATTCTCTCATTTCCCCCAATAATTACAACGCTCATACCTTCATCCTCCTATTTTTCTACTACCATCTTATCTTTAAATTCTATTTCTACAGCAATCCTGTCTTCATTTATCTGCTTTGCTTCCGCATAAATATCCTCAGCGTTTTCCTGAATAACAGTCGCTGTTGTCAACATACTTTCCCTTGCCCGAAGCACGGCTGCCGTACAATATGTATACACTTTTTTAGCATCTTTACTGCCTAATATCTTTATTCCTGCTGTGCCAAACAAGACCCCTGCAGCAAAAACACCTGTATTCTTAACACTATTTAACCACTTCATATTTTTTATCTCCCAAAACCTCCTTATATCTTTTTAATTTTAAATATTTTGGTAACTATTCAGAGCCAAGGCAATTTTCATAAAAAGCAGGCATTCAGCTTGCTGAAATGAATGCTTTTTTGAAAATTTCTTTGGTGAGAAGCCAACAGCGAGGAAACACATAGTGTTTTCGAGCTTGGCTCTGAATAGTTACATATTTTGTAATTATTTAGTACCTTCATAATTACGATATTTTCTACATAAATATTTAACTCCTCTGCATATCAATAAAACGCACACCGCAATACAAAGAGCTATTATTATTTCTCCTATATTTCCCAGCATTTCTACCTCCTTATATTTTAAATAGTTAGTTGCAACTAACTCATTGTTATAAAATATGTGGCAACTTTTTTGAGTTAGTTGCCACTAATCACAAATCTATCATACTGCAAAACCTTTATTATGTCAATCTAAGCCTTCACCATTTCATAAAGAATTTTCAGGTTACTTTTCACACGTCAGCCAAACACTTGCTGTTTGGCTGCGTAAGAACATGATTCAGGGATTGATTTTTGCTTTGCGAAGCAAATTTTCATGCAAAAATCAATCGTTGCTGGTCACGGAGTGAAAAGTAACATTTTCAGTGTTACTTTTCACTCCTGAGACAGCTAAAGTACAAATTGTAACCATTTTTTCACGATACCACCTCATATCCAGCCTTGATAATTGCAGCTATAATATCTTCATCACTAATTTCTCTTTCCATTGAAACAATCAGTTGCTTCTTTTTAAGATTTACTTTACCAACCGCACCATCAATATCATTCACATATCGTTCTACTCTGGCTTTACAATTTTCACAAGTCATCCCTTTAACGCTGTAAGTCTTTGTCATAACCACTTTCTTTAATTTTTTCTTTGAAATATAAGTATTCCCACTGCCACAACATCCACTCTTTCCTTTAAAATGATTAATAGTATAAATAACACCAATTATAACCAATACTGCAATAATTCCAATAATAATCAAATTCTGCATTTTACTTTTCTCCTACTGTACGTTTTTTTGCAATAACTGTATAAATAAATGTCATAAATTTTTCTCCTTTTACAATTTCAAATCCATTCCTCGGATAATTTTATGAAATCTTTTTCTTTACTTGTATTCATTAATTTTATTTAAACTCTCCTTTATATCAGTTAGTCATTACTAACAATTATATTCCTGATTTCTATTCTAGTCAAGCAGCACATTGTAACATTATTTTTCACGTTACTGTTCACGTGTGAACAGTAACTTATATTAAAAAAACTACCAAATTATTTTTCTATTTCAAAACAGTCACTTTTAACAGTTACGCTAAATCATATTTTACTATATTCATCTTTACAAGTCCATCTGCAAAAAATGAAATACCCTCTGCATTTTTATCAGTATAGATTGTAAATGACATTGCCTGTTCACCATCATTTACAAATACTTCTACACTGAAACGATCCAATATGAAACGCATTTTTATTTTTCCGTTATCTGTATTTACTTTACATTTTCTTTCATGCACAATTGCTCTGCATGATCCGGCAAATTTTCGATCTATATATTCGGCGATTAAAAACTTCGCCTCATATATAGACCCTCCGGGGGATGCACACACACGCGTATAAGGAATTTGTCACTTCGTGACCGCGTGTGGCGCAGGCGTGATTTTCAATCACCGCCTATATATTTTAAGAATTGATTCCTCCGGTATAAATTTTACCTCTGTATATTTTTTTCATCTTTTGCTATATGTATAATAAATTTTTTATACAGTTCTTCTTCTGCACCGGAGAGTTCAATTTCCATATCGATTCCTCTGCCATTAATACCATCCAACTTTAATGTATCTTTAAATACAATATTTTGGTATAATATTTCATTGCAGCGTAATTCAACAACTTCTTTAATTGGTCTTTGATACAATCGATTATTTTTAACAAATAGTTCTCTAGGTATACTCATCTGACCATACCATTTTTCATCAGGCATGCGATAACTTCCAGTATCCTAAAAACTTATTCCTGTCCTTTCAAACCCTGCAAATACTCATGCATTGTTTCTGCTACCACTTTACTGCGGGCAACAGCTTCTACTACTGTTCTTGCACCATCTACAACATCACCAGAAGCAAATACACCTTCTTTTGATGTGCAGCCTTTTTCATCAACCCGTAACAGACCTCTTTCTGTTGCCTTTAGGCTGTCTGTTGTCTTTACAAGCCGTGACTGTGGTCCCTGACTGATAGAAATCAACACGCTATCTGCCGGAAACAGTTTTTCTGAACCTTCCACATTCGTAATGCTTCCATCTTCATTTTCAATCACATCTATAAAAATCACACCATCATCCGTAATCTCTACGGGACGTCTGTTGTATTCAAATTTCACGTTTTCCAATTGGGCGTAAGTAAATTCATGCTCACTGGCTGTTATTTTCTTCGTAATAGAAAAACATGTAACATCCTGTGAACCATTACGGATTGCGGTTCTGGCTACGTCCATCGCTGCATTTCCTGCTCCGATAATAATGACTTTTTCGCCTAATTTATAACTATCCGGATTGCTCAGATAGTTAATTGCAAAATGTACATGTCCTAATCCTTCTCCCTTGATACCCAGTGTATTTGGTTTCCATACACCTGTACCTACAAAGACAGCTTGATAGCCGTCACGGAATAAATCATCTATCGTAACTGCAAAACCAATCGTTGTATTCGGACGTACTTTAATTCCTTTTAGCTCCAAATGTCTATATTCAATATCATCTAATACAGATTTCGGCAGACGGAACTCCGGTATGCCATAACGCAGCATACCTCCGATTTTATCTTTTCCTTCAAAAATCGTTACCTGATAGCCATATCTTGCCAAAATAATTGCAACTGTAAGCCCCGCAGGTCCAGAGCCAATAATTGCCACCCTCATTCCATTAGAAGGTGCCGGTCCTTTTGTCATCTGATTTGCATAAGTAGAAGAAATATAATTTTCAATTACAGAAAAATGTACAGGTGCACCTTTCCGCCCCAATACGCAATTTCCTTCACATTGTTTTTCGTGATTGCAGACAATGCTACAGACTGTTGTCAATGGATTATTTTCAAACAGCATTCTTCCTGCTTCATTTAATTTATTTTCTTTTAATAAACGGATTGCCTCCGGTATATTCGTATTAATTGGACAACCTTTCTGACATTGCGGTATCTTACACTGTAAACAGCGATTCGCTTCATCCATTACATGTAATGCCATATTAAAAACCTCTTTTACTAATTAATTATTGAAAAATATATATTAGTCGCTTTTTGAATATGCGTAAGAAACTTGAAAAGGGGAGTTCAAAAAGCGACTAACACACAAAACAAATTTTCCTATTCTTTGCTTAAAAACATCAATTTAAAGTCCTTTTATTTTATATGCAGTTAATTTAATACGATAATCCATATTGTCTAAACTTTTTATAGCTGTCACGGAAAATGCTCCTATAAATCTTCAGCCTGGTTTGTTTTTTACTTTGGATATTTTGCTAATTCTTAGATAATTAATATCTTTTCGTATAATTAATCTGGAGTTTTTAGTAATGTGGAGTTTCTAGTGATTATTAAATATCCAACTATGAGAAAGAACCTTCAGTTGACCTATAGGAGCATCTTCTATTTTATCAATGAAAAGGGATATATACGGTTTTCTGTTTATCCTCAATATATTTTTTAATTTTACCATATAACATTTGTTTTTATTATTTTAACAAAAAAAGACTTTTTCTGCTTGTATATTTTGCAAAAAAATCGTATTATTTTTGTGCCATAAAAACTTTTTCATACAGATAGCTTCCAGATAAAACTTTAAGCAAACAAAAAGAACCATAAATGGTTCTTTTTGTTTACCCACCTGTTATGCAACTGCATGAACACTTGTTTTCCCCTAATTATATATCTAAAAAGTATTTCCCCTAAAAAAACTTTTTGAAATTCATATATTATTTGAAAATAAGCACCCTGTACGACACTTATCTTCAATTATTATGTATCATATAACTCTTATTTAGCTGCCTGAGCTTTAATGCGAGCGATTTCATCCTGAATAG
>CAYMHX010000137.1:0-6658 GCA_964390325.1 uncultured Roseburia sp.
TATTTGAACAATCTCAAAATTTCACACAAAAATCAATCCACATTTATCAAAAATCTCTTGCTGCATCATAACTATTCAGTCCTCTCATAGTTACGATGCTTCTTATAATATACGCAACGTTTTCTCATTTTTCAATGGATTTAAGAAAATTATAAGATTTATAGACAAAAAATCCGTTTAAAATTACTACTTTCTAACTATACTTATATTTATAACTAACAATTCAGTAAGAATGGGAGGACAACTATTTGATTTTTCATAGCGAACCAATCGAAGATATCCTAAAAGAGTTTTCATCTAACCAAGCCGTCGGATTAAGCAGCACTTATGCAAAGTCTGCACTTTTAAAATACGGAGAAAATCGTTTAAACGAACGCCCGAAAAAAACAATTTTGGAACGCTTTTTAGAACAGTTTAAAGATGTTATGATTCTTATTTTGATTGCTGCTGCAATTGTTTCTTTTGCTATTGCATTTACTGAGGGCAATCCAAAAGAATTTTTTGAACCGCTTCTCATTCTTCTTATTGTCATTTTAAATGCAATTATGGGAGTAATTCAGGAAAGCAAGGCCGAAAAAGCACTGGATGCATTAAAAGGTCTATCTGTACCACACGCAAGAGTACTTCGAGACGGCCTAGAAACTGTGATAGATGCCAGCCAGCTTGTTCCCGGCGATATTATTCATTTAGAAGCTGGAGATTTTGTCCCTGCAGATGCCAGACTTTTCAAAAGTGTCAGCTTAAAATCCGAAGAATCTGCCCTTACCGGAGAATCCGTTCCCTCCGAAAAAAATGCATCTGCTCATATCAGTGCTAATACCCCCTTGGGTGACCGTAAAAATATGGTTTTTTTCGGGTGCAGCATTACTTATGGAACAGCAGATGCCATTGTAACTGCAACAGGTATGCAGACAGAAATGGGAAAAATCGCAAATTTATTAAATAACGAAAAAGAAATGCAGACTCCACTTCAGCAGAAATTATCCCAGCTTGGAAAATATCTAGGTGCTATTGCTTTAGCCGCCTGTGGAATTATTTTTGTAGTAGGATTTGCAAATGGCCTCCCTATTCTTGAAATCTTTATGACTTCTGTTTCTTTAGCTGTTTCTGCAATTCCCGAAGGCCTTCCTGCTATCGTAACCATTGTACTTTCGATTGGTGTAGGGCGTATGGCAGGGAAAAATGCCATTATCCGTAAACTACCTGCTGTTGAAACATTAGGGAGTGCTTCTGTTATCTGTTCAGATAAGACAGGTACATTAACCCAAAACCGTATGACACTTGTAAAAGCATACACAAACGATTTAGAACAGACTGAAGATATAACGAATCAAATTTCTTCTGCCGTCCAAAAACTGCTTACTTATGCCGCACTCTGCTGTGACGGTACGGTGATTTTCCATGATGAAACAGAAGAACTCATTGGTGACCCAACAGAAACCGCTATTATTTTAGCAGCCCATAAAAATGGTATCAAAAAACAAGAACTTATAGAACGCTATCCACGGCTTGCAGAACTTCCCTTTGATTCTGACCGTAAACTTATGACAACGGTTCATCAAATAGATGGAGAACTCATTGCAATTGTAAAGGGTGCTTTTGATGTTATGGCATCCCGTTGTATTTCAGGTAATTTAATTGCAGCAGAGAATGTAAATGAGCAAATGAGTTCACAAGCATTACGCGTGCTATCTGTCGCATATAAAAAATTAGAAAAACTGCCGGAAAAAATCACTTCGAAAGAATTAGAAAATAATTTAACTTTTTTAGGAATGGTTGGCATGATTGACCCGCCACGCCCCGAAGCAAAAGCTGCGGTAAAACTCTGTCAAACAGCAGGCATTACGCCTGTTATGATTACCGGTGACCATGTAGTAACTGCTTCTGCTATCGCAAAAGAGCTTGGTATTTTGCAAGAAGGTGGAAAATCTATAACCGGCTTGGAATTAGATGCTATGACAGACTCAGAGCTGAATTTACAGATTGAACAAATCTCTGTTTATGCCAGAGTTTCACCTGAAAATAAAATTCGGATTGTAAAAGCATGGCAGAAAAAAGGTCAGGTCGTTGCCATGACCGGAGATGGTGTGAATGATGCCCCTGCCTTAAAATCCGCAGATATTGGCTGTGCCATGGGAATTACAGGCACAGATGTGGCAAAAAATGCTTCTGACATCATCTTAACTGACGATAACTTTGCAACCATCATTGATGCCGTCAAAGAAGGACGGGGTATTTATGCAAATATCAGAAAAGTCGTTGGTTTTTTACTGGGTACAAATATCGGAGAGGTCGTTGCTGTATTTATTTCTATGTTACTTTGGCATAAATCTCCGTTTCTTTCCATCCAGCTCCTTTTGATTAATCTGGTTACGGACAGTTTCCCTGCCATTGCACTTGGAATGGAGTCTGTGGAAGAAAATATTATGAACCAAAAACCGAAATCCAAAGACGAAAGCTTATTTGCAAATGGATATGGAATTCAGATTTTACTGCAAGGAGTCATGTTTGGTATTTTAACACTGATTGCTTTTCGTATTGGAGAAGGTACAACAGGCGAACTTGCAGCAGGACAGACCATGGCTTTTATGGTGCTGTCACTTTCTCAGATTATCCAAGCGTTTGAAATGCGTTCTAAATATTCACTTTGGAATATTGGAGTTTTTAGTAATCCGAAACTAAACTGGGCTGCACTTTGTTCGATTGTACTGGTTTTTCTTGTTTTATTTACTCCATTATCCATTGTATTTGGACTTGTAAAACTTCATATTCCTCATTATATCATTAGTGTGGCATTGATTGCTGTTCCAATATTACTGATGGAATTAGGAAAAGCATTTGGATTCGTTCGTTAAACCCATATTCCAATTTTAAAATAACAGTTTAGTCAAATCGAACTTATCTGACTGAACTGTTACTTTTTAAATAAGGTATCACTATTTTAGTTTTATCCCCATGTTCCCATATCATTCCTCAAAAATTCCTTATTATAATGTAACTATTCAGTAGTTTACACTTTATTTTACCACCGATACCATTTCAATTCCATAATATGCAAACAACTTCACAGCTTCTTCATTAATACGTTCTCCTGCCACAACAATTGGTATGGCAGGCGGACAGCTTACTGTTGGCACACCACAAATTCTTCCAACAGAATTTTCCACTTTTATCTGTTCCTGACTGGAAAAAATTGCTTCTCGAATCGATAGTTTTTGTTCACAGTATAGTGGTTGTAACGTTATCTTTTCATTTTTCTGTTGCATTTTTTCTTCTTTTTGATGAAGAAATTTTATATATTTCATTTCTGTGTGCAAATCTTTATGATTTTCTTTTGTACAGTTTTTCTTCCTTATTGCAATTTCTTGCATCTTTTCTTCCAGTTTTTCAAAATCTTCCTCTGTATTTTCCGGCGTTGCCATACATACAAGATAATTTTCATCTGCATATTCGCATTCTATCTGTACTTTGTGAAGTTCTTCTGCTATTTCTATACCTGTCATTTCAAATAATGCCTGTACTGTAAGTTTTAACGGGTCTGTCTGTTCTACTATCCATCCTGCTTTTCTTAGTTTTTTCCGAAGGTTCTCTAACCTTTGTACGGTTTGTGCCAACTTTTTTTCATATCCGTCTGATAAATAAGCATTACACAAATCAAGGGAACCCATGATTAAATAAGACGGACTGGTTGAACCAAATAATACCATTGCCTGTTTTGCATTTTGAATAAAATAACCGGGTGCGTTTTTACTAATCTGTAAATATGCTCCGCCTGTCAATGCAGAAAGTGTTTTATGTGCAGAATCACAGCAGATATCTGCCCCTAAATCTATCGGATGCTGTTTTTCTTCTAAAAAATGCAAATATGCTCCATGTGCGTTATCAACTGCCAAAATGGTACCATAACGATGACATATCTCTGCTACTGTCTTAATCTCTAACTGTCCTCCTAAATAATCGGGACTTGTTACATAAACTGCCGCAGGGAGAATACCTTTTTTCTGCACCTGCTGGCATAATTCTGCCTCTATCTGTTCTACTGAAATTTCACAGCTACATAAAGAATGCATTTCTTTCGGATATAACCACACTACATCAAAATCTACCAAAGCCGCTGCATACAAAAATGCTTTATGCACGTTGCGTGCAGCTATGACATAAGGGCGTATATTTTCTACCTCTCTGACAACGCTAGAGCCTCTTACAGCATACTTATCAACATTCGTTTGACTATGCTCTTGCTCTAATTTCATTTTGTCTAATCTTTGACTCTGCCAGCCTACGACCAGCTTCATCATTGCTCGAATACACTGACTCGACCCTTCTGTTGAAAACAAGGTCTTTGCTGTTCCAAATAGTTCTGCTGCATTCTTTTCGCTTTCTGCGATAATTCCCTCTGCCTCATATAAAGCATCTGCCCCTACAACCTCTGTAATATCCAAACTTTCACAGCCAAGAAATGCCTGACCCTTATGGCCAGGCATATGAAAACGGCTTCCTTTTTTCTCTGCATAATCTCTTATAAAATTTATAATCGGTGTCTGCATATTTTCCTCTCATTCCAAAACATCTTAAATTTTTTCTTAAACACCATAAAAAAATTCAAAGTATTGCACAAATCTATCTCTACAATGTGGATATTTTTACAAAAAAATAAAATCTGTAACTGTTCCGTCTTTTACTTTCTGTTACCAAAATCATTCTATTTTTTGTGCATTTTTAAGTCGTCGTTCCTACTTCAATCAAATTTCCATCTAAATCATAAAAACGAACTACTTTCTGTCCCCAGCTATGTGTCATAAGCCGATTCACATACTGAATAGAAGGATAGAGCCTTTCCAATTTTTCAACAAATGCTTCGATATCCTGCTCTAAAAAATACAGTTCACAGGAATTGCTTTGTGAAATAATCTCTTTTCCTAAAAATTCCTTCCAGATTTTCTCATCTTGAAGCACAAGCCCTTCTGTCAAAATCACATTTCCATCATTGTCAAGCACCACATCCAAACCAAACAAGTCATGATAAAACTGTTTTGACTTTTCGATGTCTTTTACTACAATTAAAATATTTTTTAATTTCATGTTAATTTTCATCCTTCATTGCATCTTCTGCCACCTTAATCATAATCGCACATTCGATACGTTTTCTGAAAAGCTCGCACCCCGGTTCATAAATGCCTCGAATGCTTCCTGTTGCATGATAAGCATTTGCTGCACAGCCACCTGAACAATATAATTTTGCCCAGCAATCGGCACAATCTTCTCTTGCATATGCATTACAGCTTCTAAATTCTTCACGGAGATTTTCATTTGTCACACCATTCCAAATATCGCCCAGTTTATATGCATCATCCCCCACAAACTGATGACAGGGATATAAATCGCCCCATGGTGTTACTGCCATATACTCTGTACCGGAACCACAGCCCGAAATACGTTTATAAATACAAGGTCCTTCGGTTAAGTCAAGCATATAGTGATAGAAAGTAAAACCTCTGCCCTCTTTTTTACGTTTTATCATTTCTTTTGCAAGAATCTCATACTGCTCTTTTACTACTTCTAAGTCTTCCGGTGTAAGTGCCACAGGGTCATCTGCTGCTGAAACCACAGGCTCCATGCTAAGTTCTGTAAATCCCAAATCAGCCATATGGAACACATCTTTTGTAAAATCAGGATTTGCATGTGTAAACGTACCACGCATATAATAACCTTGACCTCCGCGGGAATCTACCAACTCTTTAAACTTCGGCACAATCTTTTCATAACTTCCATTTCCTGCATAATCCACGCGTGTTGCATCGTGAATTTCTTTTCGACCATCTAAACTTAATACTACATTACTCATTTCCTTATTCGCAAACGCAATCACATCATCATCAATCAACATACCATTAGTAGTCAACGTAAAACGGAAATTCTTTCCACGTTCTTTTTCCACAGAACGAGCATATTCCACAAGCTGTTTTACTACGTCCCAATTCATCAACGGCTCACCGCCAAAGAAATCCACTTCCAAATTTCTTCTTGTACCAGAGTTTTCCATCAAGAAATCCAACGCACGTTTCCCAACTTCAAAACTCATAAGCGCACGTTCTCCATGATATTTTCCCTGACTGGCAAAACAATAAGAACAGTTCAAATTACAGGTATGTGCCACATGTAAACACAATGCCTTTACCACATTTCCGGAACGCTCTTTGAAAGTGCCTGCCATCGGTTCAAACGTATCTTCTGTATATAATTTCTTTGCATCTACAAGAGATTGAATATCCTCCATACAAAGCTCTAATTCTTCTTCATTGACATCTTCTCTGTAACCATATTTTTCCATCATTTCAGCAATGATTTCTTCTTTACTTTTTTTTGGGTAAAGTGCAATCATATCATAGGCAACTTCATCTACCACATGAACGCCGCCTGAACAGGTATCTAAAACAATATGAAAACCATTTAATTTATACTGATGTACCATACAAATCCTCCATTCTGCCTATCATATTCCAATTCTTTACAGACAAAAAATGTAACTGTTCAGTTCCTTTCCAGTTACGATGCAAAAATCCATTAAAAATTGCCTTCGGCAATGGGATTTTTGCACACTTGAATCACTTTCTCACGGACTGTGCAGTAAATGCACAGCCCTACTGAATAGTTACCA
>CAYMHX010000138.1:0-6642 GCA_964390325.1 uncultured Roseburia sp.
GCATCCCCCGGAGGGTCTATATATGAGGCGAAGTTTTTTATCGCCGAATATATAGTTACGATTTAACTATAAACTCTCATTAAACATTATAGCATATCACTATGGATTTTCAAATTAATTTTATTTAATAAATGAAAAACAGTTGTTATAATATACACTTTTCCCCTTGTATATCATAACAACTGTTTTTTCATACCTTTTTATTATAAAAAACGCATCTTATTCCCATCTTTCTCTGTTTTCTTATCATTCATCACTGGTTCGTTTGGTTGAGAAATGCTTGAATTTAATTTATCTGTCATTTTTGCTTTACATTTCTTACAAAAACGTCCACTACGAATTGGACTTCCACATTTCTCACAAATAATTCCATCTGCTCCCGGTTCTGATAAAATAAGCCGTTCCTCACGAATCCACTGTTTAATCTGCTTCACAGTTACCTGTGTTTCCTCTGATACCTCTTTTACTGACGCCCTTGGATTTTGATAGATATAATCTTTTACTTTTGCAAACTTATCTTCCAATTCTTGTTTACACATCGGACAAAGCACCGGTCCATTAATGTGATGAAACAATTTACTGCATCCTTTACAATTCCTTACTTCCACTCCATTTTCCTCCTACTTCTAGCAGCCTTGACCAATACAGATACTTAAAATATACACCTTTGACACACCTGCTTTTATCAAAGTATCTGCCACTGCATCTACTGTTACTCCTGTAGTGTAAATGTCATCCACTAATAATATTATATTATATTTTACTATATTTGACCCCAATTGAAAAGCCCCTTTTAAATTATCTTTTCTCTGTTGTTCATTTAACTCCTTCTGTGGAACTGTATTACGAACCCTTTTTATCAGACTCTTTTCCACTGGAATACCGCATTTTTTTCCTAATCTTTCTGCAAATACCTCAGCTTGATTATATCCTCTTTTCCGCTTCTTCCCTGCATACAAAGGAACTGGTACAATTGCTTCAATGTTCCGATAAGTTATCCAATCCTTATATCTATTTTTTGCAATTTCTGCATAAAAATCTGCATACTCTCTCCTATTTGCGTATTTAAAACGATACATCGATAACTTCATCTCTTTTTCATAAGAAAAAACAGCCTTTCCCTGTATATAATTATGCTTTTTTCTGGTACAGTCACTGCAAAACTCCTGTCTTTCATTTTCTAATGGTTTCCCACATTTTTTACAGACAGGTTCTCTAATAATCGGTATTTTTTTCTCACAAGATAAACATATCAGCCTACCATAAGAAATAACCTCATCACATAGCGGACATCTTCTTGGAAAAAAGACAGACAATATTAATTCTTTCCCTTTGTCAAATACTATTTTTTTTAATTTTTTAACATTTTTATTTTTCATGGATTCCTTTCCAAATACTTTCCCCGAAATCCTAAATTCATCAAAAAACTTCTCTTAATTCTTCTTCCTTTAACCTCGCACACAGCCCACTATACCGTTTCTGCTGAGATACATTTCCTATCATCTGCAAAAATGTAGTATCATTTCCCACTAATGTTACACATTTTCTAGCTCTCGTAACAGCAGTATACAATAAATTCCGATTCAAAAGCATCGATGGTCCACTTAAAAGAGGTATCACCACAGCAGGATATTCACTCCCCTGTGATTTATGAATGGTAATCGCATAGGATAACTCCAATTCATCTAACAATTTAAACGGATAATCCACCATACGCCCTTCTTCAAATTCCACAGTCATTACTTCCGTATAATCATTGATTTCACGAACAATTCCCATATCACCGTTGAAAATCCCCATGCCTTTATCAATACAAAGCCCAAATTTGGTTTTAATTTCCCATTCCAACTGATAATTATTTTTGGTCTGCATTACCTTATCACCTTCTCGAAATAAGGTATCTCCATGCTCTTTTTCTCTCTTTCCTTCGTCTGGTGGATTTAAATACATCTGTAAAATACCATTTAATCGTTCTACACCAAGCACACCTTTACGCATCGGTGTCAAAACCTGAATATCATATTCTGATGCCTCTACAAATTTAGGAAGCTTCTGCTTAATCAACTGTAATGTTACATTGATAATCTTATCTGCCTCATACCGCTTTAAAAAGAAAAAATCCATACTTTTATTATCCAAAGACACTTCTTCACCACGGTTAATCTTATGAGCATTCACAATAATATCACTGGTAGAAGCCTGACGAAAAATTTTCGTCAGCTTTACCACATTACAGGTTTCCGATTCAATGATGTCCCTTAAAACACTGCCCGCACCTACACTTGGAAGCTGATTGACATCTCCTACTAAAATCAATCTTGTCCCTGGTGCTATCGCTTTTAATAACGCATTCATCAGTGAAATATCTACCATTGACATCTCATCAATAATGATGACATCTGTCTCCAACGGATTTGTTTCGTTGCGTTCAAATCCCGCACTGCCGTCCACACCTCCATTTAATTCCAACATTCTATGAATAGTCCTTGCCTCATAACCTGTCGTTTCACTCATTCGCTTTGCTGCACGTCCTGTTGGTGCTGCAAGAAAAATATCCATTCTTTCCAGTTCAAAATATTGAATAATCGTATTAATCGTTGTTGTTTTTCCGGTTCCCGGACCTCCTGTAATTACAAGAAGACCATTTCTTACTGCTTCTTTTACCGCTGTAATCTGATGTTCATCTAATTCCATTTTTGTTTCCTTCTGAATTGTTGTTATCTGCTGTTCAATTTCAGAGTCCGAAACATCGTAAGAAATATCTAACTGATGTAACATTGCCGCCACATTTGCTTCCATATAATAAAAAGCCGTAGCATAAATCTGCTCTTGTCCATCCTGTACTTTTATGATAATTTTTCTTTCGATTGCCAAATCCATATAGTGTTTTTCGATGAGTTCAATTGCTACTCCCAGCAAATCTTCAACACGCTTTGTCAAATCTTCTTTCGGAAGAAATGTATGTCCTTCTGCTGATGCATTTGTCAGCACATATAAAATACCGCTTCGGACACGAAAATCCGAATCCCCACGAATTCCTGCCTTTAATGCAATCTCATCTGCCGTTTTAAATCCCACACCATCAATATCTTCCGCAAGACGATATGGATTTTCATTCAAAATCCCATACACATCTCTGCCATATTTTTGATATATCTTAACCGCCAAATTCATCGTAATGCCGTATTGCTGTAAAAAAATCATTGCCTGCCGTAAATCACGCTTTTCATTCACCTGTGCTGCAATTTCCATCGCCTTTCGTTCACTAATTCCCTTTATTTCCGCAAGACGTTCCGGTTCTTCTTCAATAATCCGAAACGTATCTTCTTTAAATCTTCTTACAATACGAGCAGCGAGTGCCAGACCTATTCCTTTAATTGCTCCGGAACCCAAATAACGTTCGATTGCTTCTTTATCCTCTGGCATACGTTCCTCAAAACATTCCACCTTAAACTGTTTTCCATACGTTATATGTTCCGTATACTCACCAGTCATTTCTAAATTTTCTCCCTCAGCAATCCCGGAAAAAATTCCTACACAAGTTATTTCTTCCTCTTTACTGATTAACTTCAACACAGTATAACCATTTTCCTCATTCCGAAATACAATCCGCTCTACATATCCAACTATCTTTTCCACAAAAATCCCCCTGTTAAATATTTATCAAGTAATTATAAAAAGGGGCAAACTGCAAGTTCTGCGCCGCCCCTTTTCTTATCCATAATTCATTTCGTTATTTTTATTCTGTCTCCTCAACAACTTGGACACTTTCAATTCCATAGTTACGCTTCATCTGTTCATAAAGCTGCTGTGAAAAACTATTTCCCGACTGCTCTAAAATCTGGTCTGAAATCAGTTCTACTACACTATCCATATGAAAATCTGTCAATGTAGAAAGAGAAGAATCCTCATCTTCATCCTCTAAAGTCATATTCTGCTTTACTTCTTTTAAAACTTCTTCTATAAAATAAGATTGAAAATCCTTACAGGTTTCCAATAACTCATCCTCGGTAGAGGTAGAAGAAAGACCATTCAATGTATTTGTTACTTTATTTCCATTATTATTCGTAATGGTATTGTTCATATTCAACATAGAAGCATCTAATGAAATACTCATATTTTCCTCTCAATCTCTGTTTCTATCTACAGATTATCTCTTTATCTGACGCTCCCTCGGCTAAAGCACATTTGGTTCTTATGTACGATTCCACTTCTATATATTCAGCGATAAAAAACTTCACCAAATATATAGCTCTCTGAGGGATTATGATTAACGTCTTAAATTATTTGCCTGCTCTAACATCTCATCAGAAGCTGTAATTGCTTTTGAATTTACCTGATATGCTCTCTGTGCAACAATTAAGTTTACCATTTCATCCGCTACCTGTACGTTAGAACCTTCCAAATAACCCTGTTCTACCTTACTTCTGTACAAACCTTGTGTAGTTGCTTCATTTAATGGTTCACCGGAAGCCGCTGTTTCCGCATATAAGGAACCACCCACTCTTTCTAAACCTGCCGGATTGTTAAACTGGAAAATACCAAACTGCTGATTTAATGAAATATAATTGCCATCCTCATCTGTATAACCAAACTCACCTGTTTTGCTAACAACCGCTTTTTCAGCAGTAACTCCCGCCGGAAGCTGAATTGGATTCAAATTTACATCTAAAACAGATGCACCATCTGAATCAGTAAGCACTACACTATTTACACCAACACTCCAGTTAAAGTTACCATTTCTCGTATAATAAATTTCACCATCTGCCCCTTGTATTGCAAAGAAACCATTTCCGCTGATAGCGAAATCGGAAGGATTTTCACTAGCCTGTAAAATACCCTGTGCAAAGCTTGCTGTATTCGATGCAAATCTCGCACCCAAACCAACCTGAGCTCCAATTGGCTTCTGCTCACCATTTGCTGAAGTCGTTCTTGACTGAATTGTTTGATATAATAATGCTTTAAACTCAGCTTTCTGTGTCTTATATCCAACTGTATTTACGTTAGATAAGTTATTGGAAATATTATCAACGTTTGTCTGCTGCGCACGCATACCTGTGGCTGCAGTATAAAGTGCTCTCATCATAACTTTATTATCCCCTTCTTATGTTACTGTACTCTGCCGACTTGATTTACCGCTTTGTCCAATGTCTGGTCTATAGAATTTATTACTTTCTGTCCTGCCTGATATGCTCTTGTAATAGCAATCATATTTACCATTTCTGATACAATATTAATATTGGAAGCCTCTAAATACCCCTGGTCAATAATTGCTTCTGACTCTATTCTTACACCGCCGTCTACCATATCGTATAAATTTTCACCATATTTAGAAAGGTAATCATAATTCTCAAAATCCACTAATCCAATTTCTCCTACAAGCACTTGGTCCTGATAAATCGAACCATCGGTTGTTACCGTAATTGGTAAATTCGGGTTCAACTGAATTCGTGCATTAGCATCTGCGTTCATCGCTCCATTCTGATTTAAAATATAATCGCCATCCTTTGTTCTAAGATAACCATCAGCACTAATCGCAAATGCACCATCTCTGGTATATTTCACACTGGTATTTCCAGCCTTATCTGTAAAAGACACAGCAAAAAAACCATTTCCATTAATAGCAAAGTCATTTGAATTTTCTGTAACCTTATAATTACCCTGACTATAATCTGTATAGGTTTCCCCTATATGAACGCCCATACTCATTGTACCTAACTTCTTTGCTGTACCATTATAAGAAGTATCTTTGATACGAACTGCCAGTTCATCTGCAAATGTCGTTGCGGTAGCACCTTCCTTTTTATATCCGTTTGTATCTGCATTTGCAAGATTATTGGATAATACATCTAATCTATGCTGTTCGTTTACCATGCCTGTAAACGCTGTATATAATCCCTTTACCATTTGACTGCTGCTCCTTTTACACTACATTTGTAAAATTTTAATTATTCAGAAAACAAGTCAAAAATTGCTTAACTTTATTCTAAATAATCATAATTTATTTATCGGTAATTTTTATCCGAAATATTAGACTTCGTCACGTTTTCCTGATAAAAATTCTACATACTTACCTGTACCGACTGCCACACAAGTCATTGGTTCTTCTGCTGTTACTGTATTAATACCTGTTCTATCCTCGATTAATTCTTCCAAACCGCGAAGTAAAGAACCGCCGCCTGTCAATACAATTCCTCTGTCAGCAACGTCTGCTGCTAATTCCGGTGGTGTCTTTTCTAATACAGAATGTACTGCTTCTACAATCTGAAGTGTCGCTTCACGCAATGCTTCCTCTGTTTCTTCTGAGGTAACGGTAACTGTCTTTGGAAGACCTGTTACAAGGTTACGTCCGCGTACATCCATCGTTTCTACTTCCGGTCTTGGGAAGCAGGAACCAATTTTAATTTTAATATCTTCTGCTGTACGTTCACCAATCAATAAATTGTGTTTCTTTCTCATATAACGTACAATTGCCTCGTCAAAATCATCTCCGGCAATCTTAATAGAAGTGCTTACTACTGAGCCGCCTAATGAAATAACTGCAATATCTGCCGTACCACCACCGATATCTACAATCATATTTCCACAAGGTCTGGAAATATCAATTCCTGCTCCAATTGCTGCTGCAATAGGTTCTTCAAT
>CAYMHX010000139.1:0-6588 GCA_964390325.1 uncultured Roseburia sp.
CACTTCGTGACCGCGTGTGGCGCAGGCGTGATTTTCAATCACCGCCTATATATATTCTAACGCCTAATTCCCTTTTTATCAAACTCATCTTTTTCTGTTATTTTTGTCTGAAAATACTTTTTATCATAAGAAAACTCCTTTTTTGTGTATAATTGATTTTCTCGACAATTATATCTTACCACAAAGAGGAGTTTTCTTCTTTTTTCTATTTTCATTTTTCCTACAAAAATTTTATACTATCATAATTCTTCTTCCACCATACTCTTATTCCGATGGAACGCATCATATAAGCAAGGCACAACAAAAAGTGTCAAAAGTGTTCCGTATACCAAACCTCCTACTTCTACAATTGCCATAGGCTGCATCATTTCAGAACCTTCTCCCATTCCTAATGCCATAGTTGACATTGCAAGAATGGTGGTTAAAGCTGTCATAAGAACAGGACGAAGTCTTGTCTGGCTGGCTTCAATAATTGCCTCTCGCTTTTCCATTCCTTCACGGCGTAACTGGTTCATATAATCTACTAATACAATACCATTATTTACAATCACACCTGCAAGCATAACAAAACCAATCATCGCAATAATGCTAACCTCTTGCCCTGCTAAAAATAATGCTGCAAAACCTCCTGTAAAAGCTAACGGAATGGTAAACATAATGATAAATGGAGAGAGTAAAGACTGGAACTGTGCCACCATTATCAAATAAATGAAAATCACTCCCAATAATAACATCAAGACCATCTGTCCCATTGACTCATTAATCATTTCATCTTCACCAGTCATTGTAATTTCATACCCCGCTGGAATATTCATTTTTTCAATCTGTTCCATAATTTCGCCACTGACTAAGGTAACATTATGTTCAGCATCAATCCCTGCTGTAACACTTAGATATCTATTCTGTCCCGAACGATTAATAGAGTTCATCGAACGTCCTTCGACAAAATTTGCAATTGTCGATAAAGAAATTTCTTCTTCATCCCCAGTAATCTTGTCCGTATAAGTAAACGTTAATGCACGAATATCGTCAAGAGTAACTTCCTTTTGTTCCTCACTCTGCACATATACTTCATAATCATTCAAATCGGTTGAAACCGTTGTTGCCTTTGTGGCAGAAGCCATTTCTGCATATACTAACTGAAAGACCTGTGCCACAGTCATTCCATATTTTGCTGCTTTTTCTTTATCCACAGAAATCGTAAAAGAAGCTGTTGATTCGTCCAAACCATTTTCTACATCCATTGTTCCTTCCACTGATTCCACCACTTTTGTCACTTCTTTGGTCAATTCCTGCAAGGTATCCATATTTCGACCCCTAATCTGCACCGTAATACCACTTCCAAGCAAAGCTGTCATATCACTTGAAGACGTATCTGCCGTAACCTGACAGCCCATATCCTTTGTCAGTTCTATAATCTGCTCTGTAATGCCGGATAACGTAGCTTCTGTTCCTTCTTCTAATGTAATATACATCGACACAGCTTCTCCGGAGCCTCCTAACATAGCCATAGAAGTACCACCCGTCATAGCACCGACCGTTTCAATTCCTTCGATGGTTAAAATCTTTTCCACTACTTCATCTGCATAAGCTGTCAATTCATCAAAGTCTAAAATCTCATCTTCTTTTGCTGATACAGTTACACTTAACTGGTCTGCCTCCATTGCCATATCAATGAAGGTAAATCCTCTTGATAACGCTGCTGCCATACTTCCTACTAATAAAGCAATGGACAAAATAAATACCAATGGCTTCCATTTGAGCATTTTATCCAAAAGCCAGCCATAACCATCAATAACCTTATCCATCAAATTGTGCTTTACTTCTTTGGTATTTTTTAAAGTAATGGATGCCATCATCGGAACAAAGGTCATTGCTACAATCAAACTGGCAGTTAAGGTAAATGCAATCGTTAATGCAATATCCACAAATAACTGTCTGGTAATCCCTTCTGTAAAAACAATCGGTGCAAATACACAAACTGTCGTCAAAGTGGAACCGACAATCGAACCTGTCACCTGAGAAGCCCCCTCTACGGCTGCTTTTCGTACCGAATAGCCTTCACTTCGGAAACGATAAATATTTTCAATAACTACAATGGAGTTATCCACCAACATACCAATTCCAAGTGCCAAACCAGATAATGAAATAATATTTAATGAAATATCCGAAAAATACATCAATACAATCGCAAAAATAACACTCAAAGGAATCGAACAGGCAATGACTGCCGTAGGTCTTAAATCCTTTAAAAATACAATCAAAACGATTACTGCCAAAATGGCACCTAAAATCATATTTTCCAAAACGGATTTTACAATCATATCAATATAAATCCCTTGGTCCATCATCACACCAAAACGTAGTTTTTCATTTTCGCTTTCTAATAATTCAAAACGCTCTAACACACTGTCTGTTACATTTCCAGTCGAATATCCTGTCTGTTTTTCAATCGAAAGCATAATCGCAGGATTTCCATTCACTTTTGAATAGGATTCGCCTGAATTATCTACCATTTCTACAGTTGCAACATCTTCTAATTGAATCGGCTCAATTCCATCCATTCCCAAATCAATTAAAACCATTGTACGCAATTCTTTTAAAGAAGAAACCGCATCGCCTACCTTAATTAAATACTGCTCATCACCTTCTGTAATATACCCGGCAGGCATGGAAAAATTCTGTGCTACAAGAAGTCCACTCAATGTTTCAATGGACAAAATCTGTGTCAAATCTGCTGCACTTTTTGCCTGTTCTTTTGCAGAATCAAGCTGTGTCTGTCCTAATGCAAGCTGACTTGCCGCTACAGCCAATTCACTATAACCGTTACTCATCTGCAAAATGGTCTGTATCTGTGTTTTATTTAATGTAATTAACGCTTCATTTAAGGTCGTTTTTCCCTCTGCAAGCTGCTCTTGTGCAGACTGAATGGTTGCAATTCCTGCCGATACCTTTACAGAGGCTTCTGATACTGCTGCGATTGCAGCAGGAATATCTTTATAAGAGGTCAGAGTCACCCCATACTCAGCAAACAAACTTCCCTGTGCTGCTGCCATTTTATTTAATGTATCAATTTCACTCTGTGCTGCCCATAATTCCGCATCCAACTGTGCGAAACTAATAAAACTTTCTCCCGTCTGTGCATTCGCCTGCGGCATTACCACTGCCTCCACAGAACCCTTTCCTAACACGTCCAAAGCCTCATAGGACGTACTATACTGCACTAACGCCTCTGCATCCAACATAGCCATATAAGTCGGCCGAATGGTCTGTAACACAGCGATACGAGCCTCCTGTGCCACGCCTCTGTCATAAGCTGCTTGCAAAACAGAAAGGACAGCCTGAATGGTTCCTCCATTTTCTTCTAACATCGTCTGCATTTCCTGTAATTCCGTCAATGCTGTGGTCAATTCTTTTCCCGCATTTGCAGCTTCTATTTTTCCATTGATAATCTCATTCTGCCCCTTAGAAATCTCCTCAGCAAAAGTTTCCACCCCTTCTTCTAATGCTGCTTTTCCATCCTCAATCTGCTGTTTGGCATCATCTAATTCCTTTTGGGCATCTACAAACTGTTCATCAATTTTAGAAAGAATTTGTTCATTTAAGGCTTCAATTTTTTCTTTATCCAGTGTGACCTGAATATCCTCATCCAAGATACCTGTTGCTGTTACCGAAGCAACACCCTCAATACTTTCAATCATCGGTATCAATTCATCTTCTACATAAATGGATAATTCCGATAAATCCATTCCTTCTACATCAGCAGAAGCAATCATAACCGGAAGCATATCAGGGTCTAACTGCATAATAATTGGAGACATTACCGTATCCGGAAATGTTCCCGCAAGCTGATCCAACGACTGCTGAATTTCAATAATAATCGAATCCATACTCGTACTCTGCTCATACTCTAACATAACCATTGATACACTATCACTTGACGTCGATGTAATACTTTTAATATTTGACGTTGTCGCCATTGCCGCTTCAATCGGTGCGGTAACATCTTTTTCCACTTCCTCAGGACTCGCACCCATATCCGTTGTCACCACCATGACATATGGCAGACTCATTGCCGGTAATAAATCGGTCGTCATTTTCGTAAATGACACGACACCTAATACGATAACCAGTACGACACCTACTAGAATCGTATAGGGTTTTCTTACACTAAACCTGCTAAACAAAGCTTTTTCCTCCTTAAAATACTAGTTTTATTCTACTCTCTTTCATTTGAAAAGCAACTAGTTTAATAGAGTTTATACTTTTTTTAGAACTTAAGATATTTTTCTTTTAAAATTTTATCCACATATCATATTCCACTTGTGCATCTGCAACTTTCTTTAATGCATTTTCTAATGCACCCATTGCCTTACTTAATCCAAGTTCAGCCTTTTCCTTTTGTTTCTGTGTTCTTGCCTCAATCAGTTCTTGTTGATATTTTAAAACTCTTGCCTCTATTTTTTGTTTTTGTTCCACAGCTTTTTCAAGTCTTGCAGCTGCTTTTTCTTTTTTCTTATCTGTTACAAGGTCATATTTATCTTTAATGTCATTCCATCTGGGAACATTTAATTCCACACCATTTCTTGCTTTATAATTTTTTTGAAATACAGCCAGCCATGTCGATGCAATTGAATCTCGCAATTTCGGTTCTTTAAAAACCGTTTCTTCTATCGCTGAAATAAAATCTTCCAAACACTCAAAAATAGCATAATCCGTCACTCTATCACTATACCATACTCCGGGTCTGATTTTATGTATCACTCCATCCTTAACCTGTAAATTAATCGGATAATTTTCCATTCTTCTTGTAATTTCCCATACCTTTTTTAACCATATATCTTTAATGGTCACAACCCCTTCTTCGCTCATATCATAACCAAAAATAAGATAATCCACATCTAACATATATGGTTTTTCCTGTATTTCTGCTGCATACATTCTAAAATCAGCAATATCAAACCCCGGTGTTCCATTTCGATTAAATGCCTTTACTTCTAAAAGTTCTCTCGTCTTATCATCAGGATTTAAGAAAAAATCCGGCGGCATTTGTGTATTTTCACTTGTCGCATACTCGATTCCCCTTGTATCCATCCACCCCCGCAGCCATTCCTGCATAATATTGCCTACCACATCTTTCTGTTTCACAACAATATCAACATCTCCCAAATAAAATTTTATCAGCCCCTTTATTTCAAGAATCTTTTCATCCTTTAATAATCTATCGTATATTTCTTGTGATGATAGTCTCACGTTTTCTTCTCCCTTCGTAATCGTTTAGTATTGTATTTCTAAAACATCAACTATTATAATCTGATACTATGTCACAAATTTTCAAAAATCCGTTTCCTATTTCAGAATTTTTTCTTTCCTTTGATACAATAAGACTAGCCCTATTTCAAATCATTATTTTCCTATATTTGCAAGATAATTTTCTCCTAATCTTAATGCAATGTCCTTAATCACAGGAACACATACCGTATTTCCCAATAAATCAAATGCTTCCGCTTCACTAATCATCTCTAAACTATAATCATCAGGATATCCACATAACCTTTGACACTCCCTTATCGTCAATCTTCGGATTCCATTTCCATCAACAACGCCCAACTTTGCAACATCCATTGCTACTAATGTCGGTGCAATGTCATTTGGGTCTAATATCTTTGAAAACTCAAAGGATAATTTTCCTGCAACAATATTATATCCTTTTTCTTTTGTTTCATCAGGCACACGTTTTAATGTTCCATTCTCACTTACCACTTGATTTTTCGGATGTTCAAATACCAAATATCCCATCTCTGTTAAATGCTCTAATATCTCATGCAGATTTTCTATATCATAAAATGTCCGAATCTGTGCTTCCGTCAATGGCATTCCATCCATCCATTTAATACCAATGACTTCTGCCCAATGTTTTTTTCTTCTTTCTTTTAGCAACAGATTCAGTAACTTTCTTTCTTCCTTAGAGGTTTTTCCCTTCAAATCAATATCCCATGAATGAATATTATTTTCGCCGCCTCTCTTATCCTTGATTGATTTTCCAATCACTTCACTTGTAGAATAATTAGCAAATAATTTTCTTGTAAATTCTGTATCTGCAACAAGAAGTCCATGCTCTAAAATGTCTCCTAAAACAGCCTCTCTTTTTTCAAAACCTTCTAAGTCTATTCGCTCCTTCAATGTTCCAACGATATATACCCTTTTTCTGCTCTGTGGCAAACCAAATTCTTTGGAATCAAGCAGTTTATAACTTACCTGATAACCCAAATCTTCCAAATGGGTTATCATAATATTTAAAGTATTACCATTATCGTGACTCACAAGCCCTTCTACATTTTCAAGTAAAAATCCTTTAGCAGGAGAACCTGCCTTTCTCTTATCATCGAGAATCCTTTCAATTTCAAAAAAAAGTGTTCCTCTTGTATCTGCAAATCCATTCCGATTTCCCGCAGAACTAAACGGCTGACACGGAAATCCAGCCAGTAAAAAATCAAAATCCGGAATATCCTGTTCTGTATTCACCAAAGTAATATCTCCGTAAATATCTTCATTTCCATAAAATCCTTGATAGGCTTGTATAGCATA
>CAYMHX010000140.1:0-6575 GCA_964390325.1 uncultured Roseburia sp.
TGACCTTCATTCTACATAGAATGGAGGTGATGCTTATGAAGAAATTTGACTTTAAGGACTTGATGTCTTTTGGCATGTTTATTCTAGCATTACTGACATTCACTTACTTGATTTGTCAGTAACGTAACAAACCCTTCCCTGTACTTTGACTAGTGAGGGAAGGGTTTGTATTTTTCTTTCATCTAGGTCAACCACTCTGTGGCGATTGCCTTTTCTAATTATATTATAGCAAATTTTTATTTCTTTACAACCTCTTTTTTACATTGAATGATAGTCATCAATAGAATAATAATCACAATATTATTAATTAAGTTTTTTCCCATTAAATAAATGAGGGTGGGCCATAAACAGTTGAATTATATTAATCATCTTTTCTCTTGAAGAACAATCTAGTGAGCAAATCGCTGCTATATCACAAAATTTAAATAATTGATCATTTAATGTGTTACTGTATTGATGTAAAAAAATAGAAAGCAAAGTTTTTTCACCCCTACTTAACATTTTAAATTTCTTTTTCTCTGCTTTCAAATCTTTTATATGAATTATTCCTTCATCAATACTCCATACATCATCAAAACGTAATAATGGTGTATCAAATGTATCAGTCCAAATCGTTCTGCATAATTTTTCAAATGTATATTCCTTATACTTATTTTCTATTTCATTTAATATTAAAGAAAGTAATTCCTTTAAATATTTTACTCCCTCTTTTAAATCTATAATCTTTAAATCAATATTACCTGTTGAAGCAATATATTGAAGATTTCTATCAGCACTAAAATCATCGTGAACAATTTTATTTCTTATGTTTGAAATCTGTCGTATCTTTTTGTCGTCTATTTCTATTGAAATAGCTAATGTTTTCTTATAAAACAATATATAATTTATTAATGAATCACTTGAATAGCCTCTTATATATGAATTAATAACATTAAGTGTCACATCACTAGTCAATGGACTAGAAAGCAATTGTTCTTTTGATATTGTAACATTTTTATCAATCTTTTCTGGAAAAGCTAAAAGGAAATAACGCAATGTTGCTGTTAGTGTACTTTCAAATATCGAATATATGTATACGTATTCTGCTTTCATACTCTCTTCGTCAATATTTTTGATATTTTTATCCATTATTTTGATGCTATCATCTATAAGTTTATTAACTTCTGAACAAACAAATAATCTAATCATTCTAATTTCCTCATCTATATCGATTTTACTTTTCTTTAGGAACATAATGGAATGCACATATTACTTTACTTTTATAAATCACATCACCCCTAACAATACAATTCCCTTTTGCCCCTCCTTCTATTGGATGAAAATTTTGACATGATTCACATTTTCTACGCTCTTTCTTCATTCCGTGTCCGTCACATCTTATCATTTCATAACCTATAATATATTTTTGTAAATCTTCTTGTGGTACAGTCTTTTCTAGTACCTCACCGTTCTTATTCTTTAGTTGGAAGTAAATTTCTTTAGCGTTAATATCTGCCTGTAGATTTATATTATTATATAATCCACCTTCCTCATTACATAAACTTATCTCTTCACAATCAAGATTTTCAACAAAATCCAATATATTTTTCATAACACTAATTGATAATCCATATCCATAAGACATATATTCATAAAATATATCTCCATAATAATCACCATCTTTTAATTTTATTGCCACTACATAATCTCGTGACTTATAATCATCCGACAAATCATGATACATTAAATCATTTTCTCTATACTGATACTTATGTTTATTTTCCTCCCAATACTTCTCATTTTCAACTTTAGAAATAGCGATATCTCTTTCCCACTTTTTATCCATCGCCTCCTTACCTCTTTGCTTGAATTTTTCTATCATTTCTTTTCCATAAAATTCATAAAACTCATCCCTACATAATACTAATTCTTCAAGCTGTGTAGATAAAAAATCATCAAAAAAACTTTCTGGAATATGCAACTTAGATGCAAAATATTTTTTTCTTTTTTCTATTGTCCCTCTTGACCTAGCATAGCCAATCACTCCTATTGAAACATCTAACACACCTGCAAGATCCCATATCGATAAATCATATATTTTTTCAATCGCATCATAAATATTAACTTTAATACCAATTCCTTCAGAATCCTTTTTTATGTAATCCAAAAACTTACCATAACTTATCTCATATTTTTTGTAGGGTTCTTTAATATACCATGGAGCAGTTTCGGTAATTTCAGAATAATATTCCAAAGAAGCTCCCCACTCTTCACACCCCACATCTTTCAATTTTTTTCTACTATTGTCCATGCATATTCCATCTGAAGCAAATTCGCAAGTTTTACATGTCTTATCTAGTTTCATCTTTCACATTCCCCCTATTCCATGTATCCGAGAATAATTTCATATAATTCTTTTCGACTCAAATAATTACTGATAAAGTTATCCTCTAATGGATAATAATTATTACAGTTTTCTTCTGTGTCTACTTCAAACAAATTATAAAAATCGTTATAAGAACCAATATATACTTTCTCTTCAAATTTGAGTGGCTCTGGATAATATTTAAATTGGTCTCCTGTAATATCTATAACGATATTATCATCTGTTTCTAACCATGCGTGTGGTATCGGTTCATCTAAACCATAATACGTCCCACATACATAAATCAATTTTCTATTAATACCTTTATCCAACAAAAATCTAGCTAATAATTCTGATACAATCCCACAACATCCATGTGGGAACTCTCGAAATCGTTGGTCTTTAATAAATCTACCTTCTGCCTTCGCCTTATCAATTACATTTCTAAATTCAATAGCTAATTGTATAATTTCATTCATTAAATTCCCTCTCATATACTATATAAAAATTGCTCAGTACATAATTTTTGACTATCTTTTCTGCTTATCATTTAACAATACTCTTTTTCCCCGTTTCTTCTTATTCTTGGTCGAAACTAATAAAAGTAGTTCTCGTTCACAATTCTTCAAATACTGTAAACACGATTTCATCCTCTTTAGCGATTTCTTTTCCTCTTTTGTCCCAGCGGTTTCAACAGCCATGATTTCTTGTTCTACTGTATAACTGCATCGGCGAATTCCCTCAACAAGTGGTTCTATCAATTCTGTATTATCATACTTTTTAATTAATACAGTCTTACAAAAAGTCAAAAGTTTTGCACATTCATTTAATGTAAACTTCTCAGAAACCTTTGATACTACAGATATTAGTGATGCTGTACTAGAACCTGCCATTCCAAGCAAAGCTCCTCCACCAGTTAAAATAGCAGTCCCGCCAGTCATTCCAAGTCCTCCTGCTGCAAGCGAACCTCCACCAATTGAAGCTAAACTAGCACTCGTCAGAGCAGCACCTGAAAGTCCCGCAAAGGAACCCCCTGCTAGAACTACTGCTATTTCAGGAGCAAATGCAAGAACTAAACCGCCTGTTACAACAGTTGTAATAGCTGTAACTCCAACTCCTATTGCCGTTTTCTTTCCAACATCATTCAACTTCGAAACATAACTTTTATATTGCTTCATGGTATCTTCAATGTCTTTTTTAGAGATGAGCATTTGTTTACTTGGAAGAATCTCAAATAAATATTTCCCTCCATAGGAAAGACCTGAATACAAATTTTCATCATTATCTGTCAAATTATAATAGGCTTGGAACAAAACTAGTTCCATTGACAACAAATACAACCAGCCTCTATCATTTGCCTGTGCATCAATATCGTATATCTCAACATATACTTTATCTTCACTTAAGAAATAATTAGTATCATCAATCTCTAAACTTTCTAATGTCTTTTTCTTCCACTCCTCAAGCCAAATTTTCTTAATTGCCTGCTTCTTTTTATCTTTTGTATTCTCTATATCATAGTTAACTGATATTGCTTTCAAAGAATATAACAACTGTGCTTGTACATCATTTAAGGTAAGAAATTGGTATCCCAATGTATAACTGTTTTTTCTCTCTCTTTCCTTGTTCTCAATATATGCCCTATATACATCTGAAATATCTTCTTTTATGTACTGTACATCAGAAGCACATGCAAAAACAAATCGTCCAACACCAACATAATTAATTGACAAAAAGAACTCCTTGCAGAAACTTTCTTTATTACCTTTATTATGTATCGCTGATTTAATTGCAACACCAGACAAATTAATTGCAACAAATGTTCCACCTGAAACAGTAACCATTCTAGTTAGTGCTCGGTTATTCATCGGTATAAATTTACCCGCATCAAGATTCTCTAATTCCTTGAAAGAATGAATATCTTTTTCCTTTACCTCTGCAATAAATCTAGAAATAAAGAAACATGTTCTCACAAGACATTCATTTATAATTACTGGCTTTGCCTGTTCTGCAAGCTGATGTCCAATTCCCATTTCTGTACGCAAATCAAACCTAATAGGGGTTCCGTCTTCATTTTTTATCAATGTTCCATTAAATAACTTTGAAACATATTGTGAAAACAGTTTTGGTTTATTAATATTCTTTTCATCAACTTCATGAAACAAAGGTAAGGCTGACAACTCTTTTAATAAGGACAAAAATGGACCTGGTATTCCTGTACCTTTTCCACTTCCTTCAAACACGCTAGAACTCGAACCATCAATGTCACTTACTAAGTGAAACATCCACTTTACTGTTCCGAATACAATTTTCTCTGCAAAGTTTTTACCAATTACACCGTCCTTCGTTATTTTTGCATGAATAAAATTTCCTTGCGTATCAGTTCCGAATCCCTCTCCCGTAAACTGCATAAGAATAGAACAAATTAAACCTACTGGTGATGCATGATGAGAAAAATCTCTTAAGTGATGTTGTTTTCCACCGCCAAAAGTGTTTGTAAGAGCATCGCCTGCCATTGGGAACATCTTTTCCAAATATGAGATAGCACCTTTTAGTTCATCTCCTTTATACCCCATAGACTTTGCAACTTCTGTTACAATTTCGTCTGCTTTTTCATTTCCCCATTTTTGTGCTTCATCCAAAGAAAACTCTTTAGACCATAAAACACTCAATGTGCCAGATAATATTCCACATGAGGCAGCTAACAAATAATCAGCTTTGTCCGCTTTAGGAATTTCTGAATCGAATTCGATATCTATAAAATCATCCTCAAAAATTTCTGACTGTCCTTCTGAGAATTTGATTTCTATGTCGTTATTATATGTACCTATTAAATTCTTCTGCGTTACAAAAACTTCATAATCAAAATTCAGCGTTTTATCATTAACCTCGTATAATTTGAGTTCGTTCATATATCGTTCTCCATTTTTCATTTCAATGATATCTTTATATATTCGCTCGATAATCAATTATATATAATAACTTATCTAATTTCTTATCTCATTGCTTTTTAAATATTCGATATAACTTTGAATATCTTCTTCTGTCGCTTCATATGGAATTATATTTATAAATCCTTCTCTGTTCAGGACTTTAAATAATGCATAACTCTTTTGTGCATCCTTATAAATATCCATTAGAACTTTTTTACCTTTTGATACATAATTATCTAATCTCATTTCATGCAAATGTTTTTGTACAAACTCATCATCATTAATTAAAATTGTATTAACATATCCCATATTATACATATTATCTAATCTTAAATCATTCTTTGCATCACAAACAAATAAAACTAATGCATCTAGATTTCCCCAATCGATATCAGTAAAAATCCCCTTTTCTTTATGAAACAAATATGTATAAAATTCTTCCATAGATGTAGAAAAATGAACACAAACAAACCCAAGATTTATCATTCTACAATCAAGCATCTTTTTCCCATTATATTTTTCAATAATCTTACCAATATTACGTTTAAATGCAGTATAATATACGCTGTTTTTAAGCTCAATAGCTTCTGGAAACATTTCTGTGATATCTTCATCATTATTTACTAGTTTTTTTAATAAAACAGTTCCATCGTCTATAGGCAAATTTTTTTCTTTAATTAACGGGTCACAAAGCATTGTTTTTACTTCAAAATTTACTATATATTGTTCTTTTTCATTTACCAATGAATATTCTAGTTTTTTATCATTATCAATTATTCCATTTGGCTCATAAAAAATTTCTTGATATTTATCATAATTATCTACTAATACATAATATAAAACCAATACTTCATCCATGCCTTCCATGAATCTTACATGTGAATATTTTCCTTTCTCAACTGCTCTGCATTTTTTAAGTAAATCAACAATAATTGTTTCTTCATCGCTTAATAAAAACCTTATTATTATAATGAACATAAGATTTATAGAATTAGGCGTATTAGGATAATCTAGAAATGGATGTCCTTGAGGATAATCCATTTCACTAATTTTATTTAACACATATTCTTCGGCTTTTTCGTATGCTAATATTTGTAAATCCATGCTTTTCATTATATCTACTCCTAAATCACATATTTTGAACTTAATTATATTATATCCCTTTTTATTCTACAATACTTCCAAATATGGTACTATATCACGCACTTGATACCCCATGTAACCTTATCCAAACATTCCACTCCACACAAAAAATGCCCTATATCAGCCACTTAAACTGATATAGAGCACTTAATTTT
>CAYMHX010000141.1:0-6569 GCA_964390325.1 uncultured Roseburia sp.
TGTCACTTCGTGACCGCGTGTGGCACAGGCGTGATTTTCAATCACCGCCTATATATGAAGGTACTGAATAGTTACGTTAAATCAAAAGAAAAGAGGGTTTTTAGTGATAAATGAAGAACGTTTAAGACAAATGGTGAAAATGGCTGTTTTTGATAAGAATGAGGGGCAGGTATGTAAGCCTATGATAGAGTATGAGAAATCAGATTATATTTCTCTACAGTTATTAAAAAGTTTTCTGGCGGGAAGTGTTGCATTTGTGTTATTAGTTGGAATGTGGGTATTATATGATACAGACCGAATGTTTGAAATGCTGAATGCTTCGGATATTGTGAAGTTTTTAACAATTATTTTGGTGTTATATGGAGTTTTTATGATTGTTTACTTATCGGCTGCTTATTTGGTTTATCGGTTTCGTTATGTGAAAGGCCGTAAGTTAGTGAAAAATTATTGTAAAAATTTAAAAAAGATTAATCAGGTTTACGAGAGAGAGGAAAAGCTGAAGGCACCATCTCAAAGGGATTAGGAATAAATAGAATGGGAGAAAGATTATGGTAGCTTTGCTTGAGTTAAAGGAAAAATTAGTTAGAATTTATGGAAAATATGAAGCATATATTACACCGTTCATTCGTTTCGTCTTAGCGTTAACGGCATTTTTAATGATAAATGGGAATATCGGCTATATGAAGGCAGTCAGTTCTGTTCCAGTGGCAATTGTTTTGTCTGTCATTTGTGCTGTTTTTCCAATAAATGCCATGATAGGGATAGCAGCAATTGTTATATTATTGGATTTGTACGCACTTTCTATAGAAGTATGTATTGTGGGTGCGTTGATTTTTGCTATTGTATATTTCATATATTTTCGGTTTTCACCAAAGTATGGTTATAATGTTGTGTTGATGCCGGTTTGTTTTAAATTAGGAATTCCATATATTGTACCGATTGGAACAGGTCTGCTTAGTGAAGTTTATTCGGTATTATCTGTCGTTTGTGGTTCTGTGATTTACTTTTTCTTAAGAGGAGTGCATGAAAATGAAACAACATTAAGCAGTAAATCAGACGCGGCAGGGAATGCAGTTTCAAGAATTACCATTGCGTTAAATCAGCTAGTGATGAATAAAGAGATGTTTTTGGTTGTTACAATTTTCACAATAGCAGCGATTTTGGTATATGTCATTCGTAGAAAGGAAATTGATAATTCATGGACAATCGCATGGGTGGCAGGAATTTTGGTTGAAACCATTGGATTGATTTCGGGATATCTGTTGCTTGGAATTTCAGGAAAAGTATTAGGTGTAATCATTGGAGGGATTATTTCAGCACTGATTGCACTGGTACTGCAGTTTTTCTTTTTCAATGTAGATTATACCAGAACAGAACGCCTGCAATTTGAGGATGATGAATATTATTATTATGTAAAGGCAGTTCCAAAGTCAGTTATTGCTGGTTCAGATAAACAGGTGAAGCATTTTTATAAAAATAATAAAGAAGAAAAAGAACGTTTGACAAAGAAACAGTTTGCAGAAGAAATGGACATTGATGAAGATTTATTAGACTAAAGGATGTGAAAAGAGTGCAGGATATGGAACTGACAATACGTGAATTGTGGGATAAAGTAATAACTTTTGCAGATTTGCCTCAAGCTATTTCAACGACGGATATTGTTGAGATTTTTATTATTGCGATTTTATTTTATTATATGATGGCATGGATTAAAAATACCAGAGCGTGGACGTTGTTAAGAGGTGTTTTGTTTATTTTGATTTTTGTGCTGTTGGCTGCGATTTTCCAGATGAATACGATTCTCTGGCTTGCTGAAAAGACATTGGGTGTGGCAGCAATTGCAGTTGCAGTTATTTTCCAGCCGGAAATGCGAAAAGCATTGGAAAGTCTTGGACGGCATAATATTTTTCTGCGTGTTTTTAATTTTGAAGGAAATAAGAGTACAGGAAAGTTTTCGGATAAAACGATTGATGAATTAGTGCGTGCCTGCTTTGAAATGGGAAAAGTAAAAACAGGTGCCTTAATTGTAATAGAAGATGAAATGACACTTACTGAGTATGAGAGAACAGGTATTGCGGTAGATGGACTTATTTCCAGTCAGCTATTGATAAATATTTTTGAAAAAAATACACCTTTGCATGATGGTGCAGTGATTGTACGTGGTGATAGGGTAGTTTCTGCAACTTGTTATTTGCCGTTATCAGACTCCTTGAATTTAAGTAAGGATTTGGGAACAAGACATCGTGCAGCATTGGGAATTAGTGAAGCAAGTGATTCAATGACAATTGTTGTATCAGAGGAAACAGGAAGGGTATCGATTGCGATAGGAGGAGAATTGTATCGTAACGTAGATGCAGATTTTCTGAAAAATAAGCTCTCATTTCTTCAAAAAAGAGACGTGGAAGTATCTACATGGGAATTATTGAAAAGGAGGCTGAAAGATAAGGATGCTAAAGAAATTAACAAATAATATTGGCCTCAAAATACTGGCACTTTTTTTATCAGCAGCATTGTGGATGGTAGTAGTAAATACAGAAGACCCGATGGTACGGAAATCTATGACAGTTAGCGTAACAGTGAAAAATCAGGAATATATTACAAACATGGGGAAATATATGGATGTATTAAATGAAAATAATACGGTTACCTTTGTTTATACAACGAAACGTAGTGTATGGGATGCAATTTCTAATTCTGATTTTCAGGCAATCGCAGATTTGGAAAAAATTGAATTGCGGAGTAACGGCGGCTATCGTGTACCAGTGGCTATTTCTGCTGTTCGTAACTCTAATCAGATTACAATAGAAACAAAGCAGTTATATTTAGACGTGGTGCTGGAGGATTTAGGAAAGAAACAGTTCCAGATAAAAGCAAATACAACAGGAATGGTGGCTGACGGCTGTGCATTGGGAAATGTTGAAATAGAAACGGCAAATGTAGTTCAAGTTTCCGGCCCTGTCTCTGTTGTAAATTTGATAGAAAATGTAGTTGCAACGGTAAACGTAGATGGAATGTCTACACATATTACAGACAATGTTGTACCTGTTTTTTATGATGAAAATGGTGAAGTGGTAGATACTACAAGATTAGAAAAAAGTGTAGATACCGTTCGTATTAACGCACAGATATTAAATACAAAGGACGTACCTTTGGAATTGGCAACGAAAGGAAGTCCGGCGGAGGGATTTCACTTAGCAAAGATTACTTATAAACCAAGTGTAGTCCGAGTAAAAGGCGAAGCAGCAACCTTAAATACTTTGGATAAAATTAAAATACCGCCAGAGGTATTGGATTTGTCCGGTGCAGCTTCTAATATTGAAAAAACAATCGATATTTCTACTTATTTGGAAGACGGTGTTTCTTTGGTGATTAGCTCCGATGCGAAGGTAAATATTGTAGCAGAAATTGAACCAATTGAAATAAAAGAATATAAGATTCCGATTAGTAATATTACGGCAAATGGACTTCGTTCCGGATATCAGCTTGCTCATAAGGAAACTTATGTTTTGGCACAGGTAACGGCTGGAAAATCAGCACATGATGTATTAAATGGAGCTAGTATAAAAGGAACAATTCAAGTAGAGAATCTGCAGGAAGGCATACATATGCTGAAGGTTTTATTTGATTTGGATGAGGCGGTTTATCAGGTAGGAGAAGTTTTAACAGAAGTGGAAATCTCTATTGTGGGAGAAAATACACAATCGGAAACTTCAAGTGAAACTGCGACAGAAAATACAGATGCAAATAGTACAAATGAAAATAATACAAATCAAAATAATACAAATGAAATGAATACGGGAGAAAATCAGACAAGTGAAAATACAGGAACTGCACAAGATGTAGTTCAGACAGGAACAGATACTGTATCAGGTGAAACTCAAAATGTTGAAAATGAAATGATACAAAATGAGACATGAAGATAGTTACAAAAATAGTTGATAGAAAAGAGGATGTAAATTTATGGCAAGAATGTTTGGAACAGATGGTGTGCGTGGGATTGCAGGTGCAGAATTAACGATTGAGTTGGCAACAAAGTTAGGGCAGGCAGGTGCTTATGTATTAACGAAGGAGCAGGACCATCAGCCGACGATTATTGTTGGATGTGATACAAGAATTTCAGGTGGAATGTTAGCAAGTGCTTTGATGGCAGGGATTTGCTCCGTAGGTGCAAATGCAATTTTTGTAGGCGTGATGCCGACACCGGCAATTGCTTATTTAACTAGAAAACATAAAGTAGATGCAGGTGTTGTGATTTCCGCATCCCATAATCCGATGGAATTTAATGGAATTAAGTTTTTTAATGGAAAGGGATACAAATTATCCGATGCATTAGAAGATGAGATTGAAGAATTGATTCATAATAATATGAAGGACGTTGTGCTTCCGATTGGTTCCGGTGTGGGTAAAATCGAATACCGTTTTGACTTGGTTGATAAATATGTGAAATTTATGAAAAAATGTGTACCAATCGATTTAACAGGTATGAAGATTGTGATCGACTGTGCAGAGGGTGCTTCTTATTATACTTCAGTAAAGACATTGAAAGAACTGGGTGCAGATTTGGTTGCAATTCATACACAACCGGATGGAACAAATATTAATGCAAACTGTGGTTCTACTCATATGGATGAATTGAAGGCTAGAGTTGTTTACGAAAAGGCACAAATTGGTCTTGCTTTTGATGGAGATGCAGACCGTATGTTAGCAGTGGATGAAAATGGCGAAATAATAGATGGTGACCAAATTATGGCAATCTGTGGTCTTCATATGAAAGAAAAAGGAAAATTGAAGAAAAATACGATTGTAGTAACCGTTATGTCAAATCTTGGTCTTACCTTAATGGCACAGGAAAAAGGAATAAAGCTGGAAAAAACGAAGGTTGGCGACCGCTATGTACTTGAAAATATGATGGAAAATGGATATAATCTGGGCGGTGAACAGTCGGGGCATGTTATTTTCTTAGATGATAATACAACAGGTGATGGTTTGCTGAGTGCATTAAATCTGCTCCGTGTTATGGTGGAAACGAAAAAACCATTATCAGAGTTGGCGTCTGTAATGGAAGTGCTTCCACAGGCATTGGTAAATGCAAAAGTGCCAAATCATAAAAAAGAAGATTATAT
Source organism: uncultured Roseburia sp. (assembly GCA_964390325.1). GTDB lineage: Bacteria > Bacillota > Clostridia > Lachnospirales > Lachnospiraceae > Roseburia. The sequence continues at coordinate 5,124 of CAYMHX010000141.1, forward strand.
GGAATATCCGGAAATTGCAGAAGCAATTGCAGAATTAGAGAAGCAGTTTAATGGAGAAGGAAGGGTATTAATTCGTCCGTCAGGTACAGAGCCATTGGTTCGAGTTATGATTGAAGGTAAAAATCAAGCTGTGATTGAAGCTGAGGCAAAAAAATTAGCAGAGTTGATTACAAAGACGATGCTATAAGTTGTTTATATAGTTATTTGTTTATGAGCAAAACAAATAGCAGACAATGATTGCTCAGAAATGAGGATTGAAATTATGGTGAGTCAAAAAGTGGTCATAAAGAATCCGACAGGGTTGAATTTAAGACCAGCAGGTATACTTTGCAGTGAAGCAATGAAATTTTCTTCTAGGGTTATTTTTTTGTATGAAGATGAAACTGCAAATGTAAAAAGTATATTGAGTGTATTGGGGGCAAGTATTAAATCGGGATATGAAATAGAAGTGATTTGTGAAGGGGAAGATGAAAAAGCTGCATTAAACGCAGTAATTGCGGTGATCGAAAGCGGATTGGGAGAATAGCTAGAAAAGAGGAAAAGAGATGAAAAAAATTTTAGTGACAGGCTGTAATGGACAGTTAGGTCGTGCAATTCGTAAGGCATATGAGCAGGATGAAGTGGCTTTTGTAAATACAGATGTAGCAGAAGGCGAAGGAATTCTTGCATTGGATATTACAAAGATAGAAGAAGTAATGAAATTAGTTCTTGCTGAAAAGCCGGATGTGATTATTAACTGTGCGGCTCATACGAATGTAGATGCGTGTGAAACACAGTGGGATTTGGCTTATCAGATTAATGCAATTGGACCAAGAAATTTAAGTATTGCAGCAAGTGCAGTAGATGGAAAATTAATTCACGTTTCTACAGATTATGTTTTTGAAGGAAATGGAACCGTTCCTTATACGGAATTCGATACTCCAAATCCAGTCAGTGCTTATGGTAAAACGAAATTAGAAGGTGAAAAATTTGTAAAGGAATTTGCAAAGAAATATTTTATCTGCCGTACCGCATGGTTATATGGAGATGGAAAAAACTTTGTAAAGACCATGTTGCGTCTTTCTGAAAGCTATGAGCAGGTAAATGTAGTATGTGACCAGCTTGGAACACCAACCAGTGCAAAGGAGCTGGCAGGAATGATTCGTCATTTGGAAGGCACAGAAAATTATGGTACGTTCCATGCGACTTGTGAAGGAGATACAAACTGGGCTGCATTTACGGAAGAAATTTTCCGTTTGACAGGAAAAACGACCAAAGTAAACTATGTGACCAGTGAGCAGTATGCCAAGATGAACCCTGCTTCAGCAAAAAGACCAGCCTTTTCGATTTTAGATAATTATATGTTAAAACTGACCAGTGACTATCATATGGCACATTGGCAGGATGCGTTGAAGGAATATTTAAATGAGAATTAATAAATATATGATACAAAAAGGAATCGCATGT
>CAYMHX010000142.1:0-6484 GCA_964390325.1 uncultured Roseburia sp.
CTAATTTTTTTAATTTTGTAATTGCATCACAGCCGTTACTGATTAATTCACGATAAAAAATATCGTGGTCGGAATATAACCACTTTTTGATAATTGGAAAGAGGTTTTCGCTGTTAATTGAAAGATTTCCATGTTTTTCTGCCATAAAAAATACTCCTTTACTATAATATTGCCGAATATAAATACGGCGACTTATTAACACTTTCAAAACTGATAATTGGTTACCGCATACTAAAACAGGATAAACAGTAACATTTTCTTCTCATAGATAAGATAATATAACGAAAAAAGAGAAATGTCAATAGAAAATTAGCACTCAAAAGAAAAGAGTGCTAACAAAATAGGGGTAGATAGGTTTTTTCTTGTGAAAATGAAATATATGATTTATAATAAAAGATAAGTTAACTGTGAAATATAGAGTTTAGAAAACGATGATTATAAAAGTAAAAATGTAACTATTCAGAGCAGGTTAAAACACTTGTTGTTTTAAGCAAAAGAAAGTGATTCAGGAGTGTAAAAATCTAATATTAAGAATGATTTTTGCCGAAGTAAATAGTAGTAAAAAATAATGTTATAGAAAATAAGAGGGAAATTATGATTGCTTTTTATGCTACGCCAGAATTAAAATTAACATTTGAAAAAATGATTCGTACTATGGAAGTAAAGGTAAAGTGGAATGGATTATTTGTTGTAATTGATAATACAATGATTTTACAAGGAGAGCTGCGTTCGATATTTTTCCATCTTGATAACCGTAAAGTAATAACAAATGTGATTGATTTAGATGTTCCTGTGCAAAAAATTAGCAGAATTGAAAATAATGAAGCTGTGAAAAATGTAATTAATATGCTTCTTTATGCATTTGGCAAATGGGGAACGATTAAAGGACTGAAGGTAGAAAAAGATTATCAGCAGTTAGGTATACTTTTTGAAAATATACTAAGCGAATTAAATATTGAACCGGAATATACGAAAGAACGCTTCTGTTTTTATCAGAATGGAATGAAGATTGTATATGAAGATGTAATGCAGTGTGCGATTGATTCTATGAAACAGGAACATCAGCAGATAGAGGAAGAAAGCGTAGGCTTGTGGCATAAATTAGTTTGGAATCAAAAGTATGAGGATTTTTCAATTCAGGAAACTACTTTAAGTGAACGAAATAGAAATCGACTTGGAAATAATTTTTATTTGACAAATTATTTATGTCCTTCATGTGGAAAAAAAATGCATGGTGTGATTTATCCAATCGGACAGGAGTTTGTAATTGATACAAAAGAAGGAAGGGTGCAGATTGCTCGTGCGTATACTTGCAGTATTTGTGGCCGTTTTTATACGCCAAGACCAAAAAGGCTTTTGATAGACGGCGATTGTTATATTATGGAGTTTGGTGGGGATAAATCAGCTTATCAGGATTATCAGGAACTTTTGGGAAAGAATGGAGCAAAGGTCTGCAATCCAAATTATAATCAATATTTAGACCAAATGGTTCCTAAAAATACACGAAGAAATGATGCGATTGCTCAAAAAATGGCAGAGCGTGAGGCGACAGAAGAACTGTATGAAATGTTAGAAGAAATTGATGACCTTCCAAGTCGAGAGTTTCACAATTTTTTTGCAAAAGTGGCAGAGGGATTTTTTCCGGAAAAAGAAATTGGAGCAGTTGAAGATGCACTTTGGAAAAAGTATGAAGCAAGAGAACGAGGAGAAAAAACATCGGGTGGTATCAAAGGACATGAAAAAAAATCAAAGCAAATATCATCTCGTGAAGAAAAAAATAGCAAGACCGAACAGGAAAAGAAGGCAGCAGCGGAAAAAATGGAACGTTATAAAAAGCGTTTGGAATTGTTTCCAAGGTTGTCAGACCGTCAGAGAATGGAGCTTATCAGACAGATTTCTTTTGATACTTCACTTCCGGAGGAAATTAAAAATCAATTATTAGAAGTTGCCAAAACATTAAAGTTAACGGATAATTTTAATAAACTTAAAGAGAAAATTGCGGATGCAAAAAATAAGAACCGAATTGTGATGCTTCATATTTATGAAGAAATTGACCATGCAGAATTAAAAGAAGAAGACAGGGATAAACTGTTTGAATTGACAGGGATAAAATTAAGAGAATATCATGAATATTTAGAAGAAAAAGAGGAAGATGCTGTATATAGAAGAAATCGGGGGGAAGATATTATTGTACAGCCAAAAGAAACCGGAAGAAGACGAGTAGAAGAAGTAAATGATTGGGGAGAAGAAGAAACGATAGAATATCACAGAGGTAGAATACGGGAGGAAGGAAATGAATTTCAAGGCGGAAGAAGTGGAGAGGAAAGAGAAAGAGCTTCTTATCGGAATGGAAAGATAAAAATAGAAAAAACAGAGAGTTCTAATCAAAGAGAAAACGGACAGCTTGGAGAAAGTAAGACGAAAGAAGAACAACAGACTGTTAGAGAAAATGATAGAAGCAGAAGTACCTCAGCAGAACCTTTTTTGAGAAAAAAATTAGATTTTTCCGGAGCGGATAGGGCTGTACAAATTCGTGAAATTGAATCGATGATTCGGCAGACGAAATCTTCTGGGCGTGAGGATTTGTATCAATTGTGGGAGGAGTTATTGAATCGAGGGTTTGATGAAGAAACCTTAGAACCTTATGCAGAACATGTAAAGGCACAGATACAAAAATTAGATGAAGAATATTTAGACAGCTTAATTGGAAATTTGACAGAAATGACTTCGGAAGAAGGGGTGGAAGCCTATGAAAAAATCAAAGAGGCAAACATTTTACCTGAGTTAAAATTAAATACGATGCGGCAATTAGAAAAACGACTGGCAAAGGTAAAAGCAGAGGAATGTGACCTTTTGGTGCAAAAGCTACAAAGAGAAATGGATGAAGCTCATGTTGCTAATTCTGACAGACATCATTTTTATCCTGCAAAGAAAGTATTTTTAAAAGAAGCAACGGAAGAAGAAGTCGAAGTCATTGACTATGCAAAGGCAGCTTATGGTGCAGGAATAGGGATGTTTGAATATCCGATTTTTGCAGTAGATATTTCAAGAAACCGTTCCGGAGAAAAAGGGTTCTTTTTAACACCTGAATATTTGTATTACAGCACGCTTACAACTTCTTATTGTATGTCTGTATTTTCGATTGAGAAGTTTGGAGTTTTGACAGGATTATTAAATCGAGGTTTTTACGTTTATCAGAAAAATGGAGAAAAAACAAAACTGCCGTCTGCGTTAGAAGTATCGGAACTGCCGAAGTTTGCAGAAGTATTGACTTCTTATGTGAAATATTTACAAGAAAAACCTTTTTCGAGAAAAGAAGCCTATTTGACAAAAGAACAGCATGAAGAAATTTGTTGTTTCCGTTGTGGGTATGTGTATCGTGGAAAGAATACCTGTCCAAAGTGCGGTTATAAAGCAAATCGCTAAGGAAAGAACATTTTTTTATGAAATGAATATAGTAAAGAAAAATGGTCTTTGTTATGGTACTGGAACAACAAAAACAGGATGCAGTAGCAATCGTATATGGAAATTCAGAGTATCCAGAACTCTTTGGAAAGGTATTTTTTAGGGAAACGTTATCTGGAGGTGTGATAGTTACCGCTGAAATTCTTTATCTGCCTAAAATGAATGGTTTTTTGGGAATGCATATTCATGAAATAGGAGATTGTACACAACCATTTGATAGAACGGGAAATCATTACAATCCTGCTGGAACGGAACACCCTATGCATGCAGGAGATTTACCACCGTTGTTAAATAATAATGGTTATGCGTATCTTTCTTTTTATGATGAACGTTTTACCATTAAGGATATTATCGGAAGGTCGGTTATTATTCATAGTAAGCGGGATGATTTTACCAGCCAGCCTTCGGGGGATGCAGGAGAGAAAATCGGGTGTGGAGTAATTGTATCTTTGGTTTAGCGAATAGAGCAGATGGTTTTCACATATATTTTTATGAAGATGATAAATAAAAAGGACTTTTTGTAAAAATAATGGAAATAAAACAGGGATTAAAAAACTGTATTCAAAAAGTGAAAAAAATGAAATACACAAAATATATTGGAGTGTATGCAGTATTTTTACTAATGTTTTTTCTGGGCAGACACGCTGCTTTATTTACACAGGAATATACAGAAACCATGAGTCTTGCAATGCAGGCAGAAAACTGGGGACTTGGTTTTGGAGGTGTGGCAGAGGGTGGTCAGCCCACTGGAAATGCCTCTCCTGAGGAATTAAAAAAATATGATGCGTATTATCTTGGAAATTCAGAAGAAAAGGTGATTTATCTGACCTTTGACTGTGGATATGAAAACGGAAATACAGAGGCTATTTTAGATGCTTTGAAAAAGCATAATGTATCTGCAACTTTTTTTGTGGTAGGACATTATATAGAAACAGCCTTAGAATTGGTAAAACGAATGGTAGCAGAAGGACATACGGTGGGAAATCATACTTATCATCATCCTGATATGAGTGCCATATCAGATTTAACTGCTTTTCAAAAGGAAGTAGAAGATGTGGCGAATGCGTTTCAAACAGCTACAGGAACGGAAATGGCAATGTATTACAGACCTCCACAGGGAAAATATAGTATAGAAAATTTAAAAATGGCACAACAGTTAGGTTACTCCACATTTTTTTGGAGTCTTGCCCATGTAGATTGGATAGAAGATGACCAGCCAACACATGAGGAGGCATTGAGTAAGCTGACAGAACGAATTCATCCCGGAGCAGTGGTATTATTACATAATACTTCCAAAACAAATGGAGAAATATTAGATAAACTTTTAACAAAGTGGGAGGAAATGGGATATTCCTTTGGAACTTTAGAAGATTTAAAAGAAAAATAAAACGTAACTATTCCGTACCTTTATAGTTACGATGCAAAAATTCATCAAAAATTACTGCGTAATGGAATTTTTGCACGCCTGAATCATTTTCTTTTGTTCAAAACAGCAAGTGTTTTGAACTGCTCTGAATAGTTACAATAAAACTTAAAAATGCACAAAAATATAATCTGTTTTTGTGCATTTTGCTTTTATAAAGAGGATTGTAATATTTTTATAATGGATATTACCAAGTTTATGATACAGACAGAACTCCCAATTTTAAATAAAAGTGTATTTACGATTCCATTTGCAGAGCAAAGTTTAAATGCAATTCCTTTCTTGGATGGATAAAAGAGTTTTAACTTTCGTTTGTTAAAGACATCTAATATCAAATGAGAAAGAAAGCCGATAGAAAAATAAATAACGGCTTTTTCTAAAATAAGCGAGAGGGCAGACGATAGTAATACCAGTGCTAAGAAGGAGTGCATGAAAGAACGATGTGGCTGTTCTTTTCCGAAAGCACAGATGCCGATAAATAAAAGTACTCCTATAATAATATGTTCATATCCACTGTTTTGTAAGATACGGTCTACAATTCCTGCATGAAAAAAGTAATCCATTGCAAGTGCTCCTGCTACAATGGCACCTGTCAGTAGTGTAATTCGGTCTGCATCGCGGTGAGAGTCTGAAGTACCTGAATCAATATCGCTGATTAAAGCACCAAAAGAACCTCCGCCGATAGAGAGGATTAATTCTGGAATGGTTGCAGGCTGAGTAATTGTTAAAGCTGCAGCAATACCAACAACCATATGTGTTTTTCCTAACATTCTTGTGTGTCCTTTCAAAATTATAGTTATTGTAACTATAGAAATGTTATATCATTTGTATGTTTCTTGTCGTTGAATTATAACATGAGATAGAAAAGAACACAAGTTTGTTTTTGTGAGAAAGTGTATTATTTTAAAAGCAAAAAATAATGAAAACTATAAATGAGCAAATTGGTTCTTACGCATATTTACATATTTTTCTTCAAATCAATTTTCTAAAGTATTGAAAAAATAGATGTTGTTTTGTATTAAAAAATATGCTTTTTGCATGTAAAGAGCTGGATATTTAGGATAAGAAACATTGTTAAAAATTTAATAAAGGATGGTGGAGGTGTAGTAATTATGAGAGTACGGAATCATTACGAGTTTTATTAAGAAGTGAGGAGAGTTTTCTATGGCAAAAGATACACATTTAGTAAATATTTATTTAAAAATACATAACAAACGTCCTTTAACCATGAAGGATTTAAAGTATCTGGCAAAGTATGACCCTGAATGTTTTGAGAAAACCTGTCAAAATGTGGTTTATAACAGCCCTGAAACAAAACCGATTATGCAACCTGCTATTGAAGAACAAAAGAATGAATTGGCAGTTTCACAAAAAACAGAAGGCTTTAACTATCAAAATATTGACATGGTTTTAGAAAATTTAAAACGTTTGGAAATGAAAGAACTTCCGATTGCAGATGTAGATGTAGACAAAGTCAAGAATTTATTAGGAAATTTATACATGGAACTGTTATTTCCTCACAATGGAAAAGAAACCTATATCAATATGCCTTACGAAGACAATAAATCTAAATTTGATAAAAAGGCATGAAAGAAG
>CAYMHX010000143.1:0-6465 GCA_964390325.1 uncultured Roseburia sp.
TTAGACTCTTTTTGCACAGCAAAACTTTAAATGAGTCTGCGAATCATTACTGTTTACGAGGTACGGGTGAACAGTAACGATATGGTTTTTAAATATGATATTGCTAATTGAATTGTTAGTGAAGTTGTGTTAAAATGGCATATACTGATTTTTATAATTTGAAATTTGGAGATATAGTTAAATGTATATAACGGACAAAATTACAAGACCTCTTACAGAAGTAAAATATTTAAATGCGGATAATGTGGAGAGATATCGAAGCATTATGCGCATTTTTTATGAAAATTATGAGAAATTAAAGTATTGGATGTATCAGGAAGAAGTTTATCAGGTAATGATGCAGAACCCATATTTTGCAGATTATCGAATGGAACAGTGTCAGCAGGACTTAAATGCTTTAACAGAATGGAAAAATTTAGTGACGATTCAAGATACAAGAAAAGTTTCTTCTTTAGAAGAATTTAAAAATAAAAAATATCGTTATCAGATGTCAGAATATAGTGTGGAGATTGAACGATTGGTAATTCGTTTGGAAAATTTGTTTATAGAAGGGGCATCGCTTGAACCTACACTATTAGAACGTATTCGTCGTCAGATAGAGAGGTTTCCAAACATGGTATCTGCAAATTTGGAAGAAGTTTCTGTATGGTGGAATGATTTGAATAATGATTTTATCCGATTAAATCAGAATTATCAGGATTATATTCGTGATTTGAATAGTGTCAAAGCAGAGGAAATGATGCGGACAAAAGAATTTCTTTTATTTAAAGATAAGCTTGTGGAGTATTTGAGAAGTTTTATAAAAGGTTTACAGCGAAATGTTGGTATCATTGAAGAAAATCTACGTTTGTTGGATTCGGATACAGTAAGTTGTGTTTTAGAAAAAGTAATTCAGTATGAAATGTCTATTCCGAGAATGGATGTGGAATTATCATGGGAAGTGATAGAGGAGAAAACAAAGGGACGTTATAAGAATATACGCAATTGGTTTGTAGGAGAAAATGGGCAGGAGAATGAAGTAGGAAAATTATTTGATGCTACAAATGACATTATTCGACGAATTACACGTTATGCCACTCATTTAAGTGAGAAAAATGCATTTGGAGGAAATCGGAGAGAAGAATATCGAAAAGTTGCCCAGATGTTTCTTCAGTGTGAGAGTTTAGAAGAAGCACAGAAAATGTCGGCAATGGTTTTTGGAGTAGAACGGCCTTATCATTTGAAAAGTAGTCATGTGCGTGAAACGGAGAGTATGAATAAAGGTGTTTATGAAGAAAATGCAGAGGAGATTCTTTTAAAACCAAGGACACGTACCTATCGGGAAAAAATAAATCGAAGTTTTATTACAGATGCCAGCGAAGAAAAGAAAAAAACAAAAGAGCTTATGACACAGCAGATGAAACAAGACCGAAAAAAGATTGCTGAATTAGAAAAAGATGGACGGATAGATTTTGATAATCTTCCTATCATTGAACCAAGGGTACGCGAAATTTTGTTAAAATGGCTGTCAGATGCAATGGAAAGTATTGATTATTCTGCACGGACAGATGATGGCAGACAGTATATACTGGAAATAAAAAACAAAGAGGAAAATTGTGTAGTACATTGTACAGACGGAAATTTTACAATGCCTAAAATGAGTATCGTTTTCCAGCATACATAAGTTTTGGGGTAAAAGGGAGAGGAAGTATGAAAGAGTTAGAATTACTGTTAAATCAACGGTGGATTTTAAAGGCAGAAAATAAAGAGCTGTATTATAAGGTTCGAGATGCCATTGGAGAGATTCGTAAATTTGCAACAGAAAAAATGGGGTGTCAGATTATTGAAAATTCTCTTTTAGTCAAGATGGAAAAAATTCCTGCAGTTGCAGAATCTTTTATGGGCATAGAGAATTTTTCATCACAGGAAGAATATGCATTGTTATGTATTGTATTAATGTTTTTGGAAGATAAGGATGCTGAAGAACAGTTTGTTCTTTCACAGCTTACGGAATACATTGCGGCAAATATGCCGGGACAGTCTGTTGATTGGACTGTATTTACTAATCGTCGCAGATTGGTAAAAGTATTACGTTATGCAGTCTTGCAGGGGATGATAAAGGTAACAGATGGAAGTGAAGATGTATTTATGGATGAGCAGACGGGAGAGGTGCTTTATGAAAATACCGGAGCTTCCAGATATTTTATGCGTAGTTTTTCAAAGGATATCATGGATTACGAAAAACCGGAAGATTTTAAGGAAAGTGACTGGTTTGAGATGAACGAAGAACGAGGCATTGCCAGAAGACATCGTGTATATAAAAGACTTTTATTTTCGGTAGGAATGTATAAGGCGGATGGTTCGGAAGAAGATTTTGAATATTTAAAATATTATGGAAGACGTTTGTCAGATGATTTGGAACAAAATTTTGATTGTCAGGTACATATTCATAAAGGAAGTGCGTATTTATTGATGGGAGAGGATTGTCATATTGGAAAAGCTTTTCCGGGAAATAATGTAGCAACCGATATTTTACTTTTATGCTGTGCAAAAATACGGGAATATGTGGAAGAACAGAATGTTTTTATTCAGAGTGATGACACGATTATGATGGAACAATTGCAATTTGAAAAGTTGATAAAAGAAGTGAAACTGGAGTTTGGTGCAGGTTTTACAAAAGCATACCGTGAGATGTCAGAAGGAGAATTTGTAAAAACAATAATAGAGGATATGCAGCATTGGACATTTATAAGATGGAATGAAAAAGAACACCATATTTTGATTTATCCATCTGCCGGAAAAATGGCAGGTTATTATCCAAAAGATTATGTGGGAGGCAAGAGTGAAAAATAAATTTTTCACTCACAAGTTTGTGTGCCACAAACTTGCAGATTGTGGCAGAATGGAGGTTAAAGTGAGTAGTCGATGGCAGGCAAATAAAATAGGATTAATAAATTTTTGGTATTATGATGAACAGGAATTTCCTTTTGTAAAAGGAAGAATGTTGCTGCGAGGTTCTAATGGTTCGGGCAAGTCAGTAACCATGCAGAGTGTGATACCGCTTTTGTTAGATGGAAATATGAGTCCTGAGCGTTTGGACCCGTTTGGTTCAAGGGACCGAAAAATGAGTAGTTATTTGTTAGAGGAAGATGATGGAAGGGAGGAACGGACAGGATATTTATATTTGGAATTTCGCAGACAGGAGAGTGACACTTATTTAACAATCGGAATGGGAATCCGTGCCAGGAGAGGAAAACCATTGGATAAATGGTATTTTAGTTTAACGGATGGAAGAAGAATTGGAAAAGATTTTTTCTTATATAAGGAAACGGACGAAAAAATTCCGCTTTCACAAAAAGAATTAATGTATCGTATACAGAGCGGTGGTCGTGTATTTGAACGTCAGAGTGAATATATGGAATATGTAAATCAACAGATTTTTGGTTTTGAAACAGTGGAAGAATATAAAGAATTGGTAGATTTATTAATTCAATTGAGAACACCGAAATTGTCAAAAGATTTCAAACCATCAGTTGTAAATGATATTTTAAGCGACTCTTTACAGCCACTCTCAGAAGATGATTTACGCCCAATGTCGGAAGCAATAGAAAGTATGGATACCACAAGCATGAATTTAAAAGCAAGACAAGAGGCAAAACAGGCTGCTGAAAAAATAAATCGTATTTTGGATAAATATAATCGTTTGGAATTATTAAAAAAGGCTGTAAATTTGGATGAAAATCAAAGAGAACAGAAAATTTTAGAAAAAGAAGAAAGATTACAAGAACAAGAGATACGAAATTATGAAAAATGTATTGCTGATTTGGAAAAAAGGAAACAAGAGTTAGAAATACAGAAACCTGTTATAGAAAAAGAGTTGGAATCTTTAAAGAAAAGTGATGCAGTAGAACTTAAAAAGCAGGAGATAAATTTAACAGATGAAATAAAGGAAAAGAAGCATACCTTAGCAGAAAAAGAATTACAGCTTGAGAAGAAAAAAGAACAGTATACAGAAAAAGAAGTAAAATTGAAAGAAAATCAGAATCGGGAGTACAACAAAAAAGAGGAATTAATGAATTTGTTGGAAGAAATGCAGGAAGAAGCAGATGATATGGCATTTCAGGAACATGAATTTTTAAGTTCAGAATTAATCGATGCATTTGAAAACGCATTTTCTTTTCAAACATATTTTGTGCAATTAAAACAAGTACAAGAGAAAATAGGGCAAGGATTGTCTTATTTAAAAGAAATGAAATTACATCAGGGACAGCAGGAAGAACTTTTAGTAAAACATGAAAAACAACAGAGAGAGATAGATTTTGTTCAGCGGCGTATCAATGAAGCAGAAAATTTGTTGGTTCAGGTACAGAATGAATGGAAAGAAAAAATTTATATTTGGAATGGCGAAAATCAGATATTAATTTTGGAATCGGAATTGATGAAGAAATTGGCGAGATTTGCAGACAGATATGACGAAAAGGCAGATTTTATGAAAATAAAACAGTCTGTGGCAGATGTACAGATTGAGAAGAAAGGAAGATTAAACGATAAAATTCGTGAAAAGAAAGAGCTGTTATCCAAATTTAAAGAGGAATATATCGCTTTAGAGAAAGAATTGGAGGGGTGGGAAAGCCATAAGGAGCCGGAACCGATTCGGAGTGAAGCTGTAGTCAGAAATCGTGAGCGTTTAAAGGAAAGGAATATTCCTTATCAGGAATTTTATAAAGTAATTGAGTTTGGAAAGGAATTAGATAAAAATGCCTGTGACAGGTTAGAAGAAGCATTGCTTCATATGGGAATTTTAGATGCACTTGTGATTGATGAAGTTTATAAAGAGCAGGTGCTTGCAATGGAAAGTGGATGCAATGATCGCTATTTGTTTGTAAAGAAACAATGTGCAGAAAAGAGTATCTTAGATGTTTTAGAGTTAAATGATGAAGTCAATGATATTTTTTTAAATCAGAAAATGATGGGGATTTTGTCAAATATTGCTTATGATACAGATGGAATTACAACGATTGCGGCAGATGGTACTTATCAGATAGGTGTAATTACCGGAACAGTAACAGGGGAATATGAGGCAGGATTTATTGGAACTTTAGCAAGAGAAAAAAATCGTCAGCAAAAGATTTCTTCTTGTAAAGAAAAGATGTCAGAATTAACAGATAGCATGAAATTACTGGAAAAAGAGATTGGAGAAGAAGAAAGTCAGATAGAAAAACTTTGCAAAGAATACAATTCTTTTCCGACAGATACAGATATGCGGGAAGCTTTCCGTATGTTAGAGAAGGAGCAAAGAAAAGAGCAGCAATTAAAAGAAGAAATTTTACATATAGAAGCACAAATAAAGGAAATAACAGAAACTTTAAAGGAATTACACCAAAGTGCATTGCTGATTGCCAAAAAATTATATTTGAATTGTAATTATGATACATTTGTAAGTGCAGATACAGCAGTCAGAAAATATGAACAGTTGTTTCATCAATTGCAGGCAGGCCATGAGGTATATTTGCATATTGTAGAACATGGCAGAGAATTAAAGGATTATCTCGAGGACTTGGATTTTGATTTGGAGCAGATTCGATATGAAATTGGAAAAGTAAAAAAAGAGTTAAATGGGCTTAGTGCAGAACTTGTCTCAATTCAAGAACAGCTAAAACTTACCGATTATGAAAAGATAAAGGAACGTTTAGATTATTGCATTAAATGGATAAAGGTATTTCCGGAGGAATTAGGAAATTGCATAAAAGAAAAAACGACCTGTGAGAATCAGAAAATCTATAAAATAGAAGAAAAGAAAAAGCTGACAGAAAAAATTCAGCTATGTAAAGATCGAAGTGGACATTTGAAAAAATGTTTTGAAGCAGAAATGACACTTGGTTATGTAAAATTGCCTGAGATTGTAGAAAAAAATGCAGGAAATGTTAGAAATTTTTTGGAACAGGAAGGGGTATCTTTACAGAAAAGTTCTGTTATCAGTGATTTGAATCGTATTTATTTTGAAAACAGAGCATTTTTGAATGATTATCAGTTGACACAGGTTGAAATTTTTGGAGAACTGGATGAAGAAGTCTGGGAGGATGGACCATTGGCAAAACGTACGGATATTCATGCAAGATATCGGGGAGAAAAAATACCATTTGGAAAACTTCTCATTCGTTTAGAGGAAGATATTGAAGAATTACAGGGATTAATCAAAGACGGTGAACGAGAATTATTTGAAGATATTCTTGCAAATACAATGAGCAGAAAAATCCGTGGAAAAATCAACAATTCCAATGCATGGGTAGAAAAAATGAATGGGCTTATGGGAGCAATGAATACTTCAAGTGGCTTAAAACTGAGCCTGCGTTGGAGAAGCAAAACAGCGGAGCATGAGGAACAGCTTGATACGAAGGAATTAGTAAATTTACTAAAAAAAGATTACAGAGTAATGCGTGAAGAAGAAGCAGAACAATTGTCACGTCATTTCCGCTCTAAGGTGGA
>CAYMHX010000144.1:0-6460 GCA_964390325.1 uncultured Roseburia sp.
AATGTTATAATAACATATTTTATATATCTTAAATTTATTCCTCTCATAATGCCCCTCTGCTATAATAAGATAATTACACCATTGATTTACGGAACTGCTACTGAAGCTGAAATTGTCTGTGAGCCTCCCATTCCATATATAGATGCTGTTACTTCCGAATATGCCCTTGCGCCTGACATAGCATCCATAGATGCAGGATAATATTCCACATATCCCCACCCTGTATTATATGAAAAACTATCGGTTGTAGGATATTTAACGAAATAATTCCCCATATTCAAAGGTATTCCATCATTAACACCCACTTCTCTACTTGAAAATGACATTGGAATATTACTTGACGTACATTCCCATGAACCGCTCACATTTGTAACTTTTATTTCTTCATTAGAATTAGACATATAATATGTAATCTTTAATACAGCACGAACGAATGCTTCTTCATGTTCAGTTAAATCACTGTCGCGTGCTATTTTATTATCGTCTATCGGTATTCCAAATGTTACATCATATTCAATCTCTAATTCATCTGAATTAACCATTCTAGTAATAGGAACAATATTTAAATTTTCATTCGTAATTCTTATATCAATTTCTTCATTTGTAAGATCATCAGTTACCTTAATAGAACAAATTGATTGTTCTTCATTTTCATATGCGTTTACATGCATACCTGAAGACATAAAAACTAACGTTAATGTTATAATTGTAATAATTATTTTTTTCAATTTTCATCACTCCTATTCATGTTATATTAGAATAAGTTCTTTCTTAATAATCATTTTTACCTAGGATTTCATCTGAAATTATTAATAAAAACTCTATAAGGATTTTATAATCCCTATTTTTATTATAATTTATATTCGCATAAAAACAAGGGACAGAGTTGTGAAAAAAACGTCGAAATTTTTACAACTCTGTCCCTTGTTTTATTCCTGTTCTACATTTATAATTATTTTTAAAAAATAAACGAGGTGAACACCATTATGAAAAAAACATTTGTACAATTTTTAATTTTATTTTCTCTATTCTTTACAATTCTTCCAAACGAAGTTGAAACAAGCACATCTGCTGACAAAACAATAGAATATGTACAACCTGCAAGCAACTCTCCAAACGACCTAAAAGACCCTCGTTAATCTATGTTATCCGATTCTCCAGTTCTTTTTCAAAAAACTTAATAAACTTTTTCTGCTTACCATACTTTGCCAATAAAATACATTTTTCTAAATCTTTCTCTCCTTCATATTTTCTATGTATCTTTTTATGTTCTAACACTTGCTGTCTTTCGTTCCAAATATTGTTATAAATAGCTTCTGCAAGATTTACCTGCCTTCGATACCGAAGGCTTTCTTTGATAAGATTGTTACTTAATTCATCGGACTCTTCATACTTCCCCATATTTCCCCAATAACTCATAAGTCCCATCTTTAAAAATTCATAGGCACTAAGGCTCATTGTTATTCCATTTCCTCTTTCCCTCTGTTCACAAAGTTCCTCTACAACTTTCATATAAGGATTATCTTTCTCCATATTTCTATTTACAGCTAAATTGTGTATATAAATATATTCCTCTCTCGATAAAAATTTCTTTCCTTCTTTCATAACACATTCTAAAGGAATCGTATATTCTATGGTTTCCATCATTTTCTTTCCAAATTCTTCCTCTGACATCTCCTTTAGTTTGACTGCCAAAAGAAAACGGCTATGCTCAATAAACTGTCGGTTTTGAGGAATTTCCATACACAACTTTTTCTCTAACTCTTTCAGACACCATATCCATTCCTTCATAATGTTATTATTCTCATACCACACAAATTTTTCTGCAAGCTGTAATACTTCATAATCACTGCTGATTACCCTTGCACGAATGTACTCAGCACACAGCCCCAGTCTTTCAAACAACTGCCTTACAATGCTCATCTGTGTTTTCGCTTTTTTCAATTCAAGACGGGTTAATGTTTTTACAGAACAGATACCCTCGCACAATTCCTGCCTTGTCATTCCAAGCATATTCCGTCTGGTCTTTACTACATCACTAATACAATAACTATCTCTTTCCTGATACAAATAGCAGAAATTTTGCATATATGGTTCTACTCCGTATTTCTTATACAGTTCCATGATTATCTCGTACCAGTTTCTTTTTTCTTTCAAAGCAGCCATCTGCTCAACTAATTCCTCTTTTTTCTTCTTTTTAGATAGTTCTTTTATCAGTTTTTCTAAACGTTCTACCAATTCTACAAAATAATAAAGCCTTCCCGTATCACGCAATAATTCAATTGCCTGATTGCACACTTTTATTCCAAGTTCTAAATCTTCCTCTGTTTTAGAACTATGCAGAATTTCTTCACACAGATAGTAAGCTGCTTTCGGATATACTTTTTCTCTGCTAAAACGCTCTAAATGAGAATTCCCCATATAATCCAATATATTTTTATACTGTATACATTGCCACGCCGATTCTTCTTCTGATAGATTATCAACGTTTTGAAGCCTCACATATTCTAGTAATAGATTTAATTCCTGCTCTGATAATAACACTTTCTCCGATAATCCCATACCCATATCCGGCATGGTACATTTTACAGCTCTTTCAATGGTTTCTTTCTGTATTTCTAATGATGCGTTTTTCATTTGTAGAACTAAAAATTCCATTGCCTCACAATACTGCTCTTCTACTTTATTTTGTTCCTGATAAATTTTATAAGACTTTAAATAGCTCTCTGCCTGCTCAATCTCTTTCTTTTCAATACTCAAAAGAAGCTTTTGCCGTAAAACCCACTGTTCATATTCTTCCACTGACAAATAATCTTCGTATACCTCTGACAGTACACCCATTCTCGACATCATACAGTCACGCATCTGTTTTTCAGGCAGACGTTCTCCCACTTCTATCTGCTTCATCATACTAACCGAACACAGTCCCTCACAAACTTGTTCTAAAGTCACTTCGTGAAGCTGACGCATAGCATTCAAAAACTTATAAAAATTTATTTCATCTTTTATGTATTTTGACATTTATCTTAACTTTCCTCGTTCTTAAAATCATTACTCTACAATTATAATTTATATACTATTTATTAACAATAGCATATCTAATGCTATCCATCATTATTCATTATACAGTTAAATAGATATGCTTCACAAGAGGCATATCTATTGACTGTTAAGAAATAATTAACAGATTATAACTATAATTGAGGAAATCCAAAATATTACACAACTTTGTTTTTTTCACAAAGACATTTTTATAATAAAAATCCGGATTGTCTTTCTTACACAAACAAATTCACTTGATATTTGTGCAATTTTATATATTGACTCATTTATAGCTTATAATAGAAAAACTATCATAATAGGAATAATTCCTAAAATGATAGTTTTTTATTTCTTCTAAAACACTCTCTTTTCTATTTTTGAACCATTTCTTTTATTACTCTAACTGCCTGTATGAAACCAGTCGGAATAAATGCTAATAACACAATTTTTCCAATCTGAGAAACAGAAAGCACTTCCACCATAAATAAGCCCTGCATAAATGGAACGAATAATACCACTGCTAATAAAAAAACACCTGTCGCAAATGCAGCTACACTCCACATATTACTTGAAAACTTTAACTTAAAGATAGAAGAATGACTTCTACAGGTAAATCCATGGAACAATCTTGCCAATGTCAATGTTGCAAATGCCATTGTACTTGCAGTCATTGGATTTACTTGTAATCCCTGATAATAAGCAATCTGTGTCACAATTGCAATCAAACCGCCATAAGTCAATAATCTTGTGCAAAAGCTCTTTGTCAACATTCCTTCTTTTGGATTTCTAGGTTTATTCTTTAACAACATTTTATCGGAAGGTTCCATACCAATCGCAAGTGCAGGTAAAGAGTCTGTAAGCAAGTTAATGAACAACAAATGCACTGGCTCAAATGGTGTATCTAACGCCATAAAGGAACAATATAATACTACTAAAATAGCTGCCAAATTACCGGAAAGTAAAAACTGAATGGCATTCATAATATTTCGATATACATTACGACCATTCAAAACGGCTTTAATAATTGTTGCAAAATTATCGTCTGCCAAAATCATTGCAGAAGCATCTTTAGAAACTTCTGTACCTGTAATTCCCATTGCAACACCAATATCCGCTTTTTTCAAAGCCGGGGCATCATTCACACCATCTCCGGTCATTGCAACAATATTTCCTTTTCTCTGCCATGCATCCACAATTCGGATTTTATTTTCCGGTGACACTCTCGCATAAACAGAAATTTTTGCAAGTACCGAATCCAATTCACTATCGGTCATTTTATCAAGTTCCTGTCCTGTAACAGCCATATCACCATCCTGATAAATACCAATCTGTTTTGCAATTGCAGTTGCTGTCACCTTATGGTCACCCGTAATCATCACAGGTTTAATTCCTGCACTGATTGCATCTGCTACTGCTTCCATAGATTCTTCTCTCGGCGGGTCAATCATGGATACTAACCCAATAAACGTATATCCATTTTCATTATCAATTGTTAAAACATCATCTTCCGAACATTCCTTATACACAAATGCCAATACTCGTAATCCATTTTCTGAGAAATACTGGTTCTGTTTTACAATTTTTTCCTTATCAGCTTCGGTAATCGGACGAACCCCTTCACCTGTTGCAATGTACTCAATTCTATCAAGCAACACATCCACAGCACCCTTTGTAAATACAGTTGGCACACCATGAACACGATATTTTGTACTCATCAGCTTTCTATCGGAATCAAATGGAATTTCTTCCATTCTCGGCATCATGTTTCGGATATCTTCTTCCGTTGCTCCTAATTTCGCAAGTCCTGCTTTTCTTGCCATATTAAGAAGACAAGTTTCAGTTGGGTCACCAATATCTTTTCCATCTCTAATAGCAGAATCATTATTTAAAATAGCTGTATATAAAAAGTATCTGTGAAGTCCTAAATTTAAATCCATTTCCTCCGGAATCATACATTTATCATCAATATACACTTCTTTTACAGTCATCTTATTCTGTGTCAAAGTACCTGTTTTATCCGAACAGATAACAGAAATACAACCCAAACTTTCTACTGCTTTTAAATCTTTAATAATGGCATTATCTGCAGCCATTTTTCTAGTACCCATAGCCTGAACAATCGTTACAATCGAACTAAGAGCCTCTGGTATCGCTGCAACTGCCAATGCCACTGCAAACATAAGCGAGTCTAAAACAGGCTCTTTCTGCCAGATTCTAAGTGCAAATACAATCGCACTAATAACCATAATCAGCATCGCAAGCTTTTTACTAAAATCATCCAAGCTGACCTGCAAAGGAGTTCTTCTATCCTTTGTATCATTCATCAGCGTTGCGATTTTTCCCATTTCAGTCTGCATTCCCGTTGCTGTTACTAATACATTTGCTCTACCATAAGTAACTAAACTTCCCGAGAATACCATATTGCATCTATCACCTAATGCAGCTTCTCTTGTTATCTCTTCATCCTTCTTATCAACATTTGTTGATTCTCCGGTCAAAGAACTTTCATTTACCTGTAATGAATAATTTTCTACAATACGTCCGTCAGCAACAATCATATCACCAGCTTCTAAAAGAAGAATATCCCCTGGTACAATTTCTTTAGAAGCAATTTCCTGCTTGATTCCATCTCTAAGAACCTTTGCTTTCGGAGCAGATAACGCTTTTAAAGAATCCAGTGACTTTTCTGCTTTTACATACTGAACCGTACCTAAAACAGCATTTAAAATAATAACTGCAAAAATTACAACCGTACTTTCCACATTACCGGAAAGCATTGAAATAATTGCTGCTGCAATCAAAATCATAACCAGCAAATCTGCAAATTGTTCCAGAAAAACCTGTATGACGCTTTTCTTTCCCTTTTCTTCCAAAACATTTTCGCCGTGCTTTTCTAATAATTCGGCTGCCTTTGCTTTCGTATGTCCACCTGGCTGTCCATACACTTCAAATAACTCTTGTTTACTCTGTTGATAAACTTCTTTCATGTGTGTTCCTTCCTTTCTTATGCTTCTCATGCATTAAAAAACTCTTACCATATCACCAAAGTTTTACTTTCTAACATTCTGTCTCTACTTTGGCATCTACACCCTCGCACGAAGTCTTTTTTACTCTATAAAAATCGAAATAGTTACAAAAAATATTCACATTTTATAGAATAAAAAAAGACCCTTTGCGTACACTGAATGTACACAAAAAGTCTTGTTTAACAACTGTCACTTAGCTTCCGACCTCTTTATCAGGCGTCTTGACGAAAACTAAGACATGCAATGCATGCAACTACTCCCCTTTTGCTAATATTATTATATTATGATATTTTTTTATGTCAATAATATTTTTTATTTTTGAATAAAAAAATTTTTGTGTTACTGTTCACTCCGTGACCAGCAACGAGTGATTTTTGCATGAAAATTTGCTT
>CAYMHX010000145.1:0-6281 GCA_964390325.1 uncultured Roseburia sp.
CTCTCTCTTTTCCATAATCCCTTACCGCCTTATTTATCTTCTATATATTCACTACTTTCCCTCAGCACTGCTCACTCGCTGAACACCTCATATCTTTTTCATTCTTTTCACGCAGCTTCCATACGAAATATCTTTATAGCATTGCCAAAGAATAGAAGTTTTGTAACTATTCACAGCCAACGCAATCAAGATTTTTGTAACAATTCATCCTTTGACTTCCTGTTACACATTTTTCATTTCTTTGGTTCTGAATAATCACAAACTGTTTTCTCTTTAAAACCGAGCCACAAAATGTGGCCCGGTTCTACCACATGTTTTGATAATGATTCCCATATCTCCTAGAAAGATATGGTCTGATTCCTGTACATCCTTTAAAGGACATACATATTAGTTAAATTTAACTTTTTTGCCGCAAACTGCTACACCTGCTAAGCAGATACCTGCTGTAATTGCTGCAACTGGAAGTACACCTGTTTTTGGAGATGTTGGTGTAGTATCTGTTGTACCTGCATTTGAACCTGCATTGTCATTTGAGTCTGCATTATCATTTGCACCTGCATCCGGTGTTGCTTCTACTGTTTCTACATCATATGTAATAACCATTACTGGTGAACAATGTGTAAATTTAGCAGAAACTTCGCCGTTTCCAGCACCACCATGTACCAAATTATGCCATGCACCATCATAGTAGTTAAGAACTGCAACGTTCTGTCCTGGTACAAGACCTGGTACATTAATCTGAATCCATACAGGATTTTCTTCACTAACTTCTACAGGGTTTCCGTCTTTGTCTACTAATTCAACCTTAATATCCGCAACGGCTTTTACCTCTGCATTTTTTACAACTACTTTCTTACCAGCTTCTACGGTTACGCTAGCTGCTACAGATTTTTCAACAACTTCAACTGCTGCTACAGCATCTTCCTTCTTCACTGTAGTTGTTGTTACTTCCTGTTTTGAAACCTGTACGCCTGCTTCACCGCTTTCTACTTTAGCTACAACGTCATCCTGTGTAAGTTCAACTGCACTTTCAATGCTAACACTAGGTGCTGCAAATACAGATGTTACGCTCATAGCCATTACGAAAGCTGCTGTTAATAATGTAACAAATTTCTTTTTCATCGGGTATCAGTCCTCCTTTCTTCCGTATTTACATGTGGTTTATATCAAACTCTGCCAAAAGCAGAATCTAATATCATTTCAATGCTCAGAGCATACTTTTTATCAATTTTCTCTAAATTCAGATAAACCCAAAATCTTATTTCCAATCAATTTTTATACTCCTGAATCACTTTCTTTTGTTTAGCTCTGAATAATTACCAATTTTCTATATATTCACTATTTTTACTGAATAATTTGTATCTTTTATTCTTTTTACAACGTAACAATCTATTTAAAATTTCTACACAATTACTTTCTTATTCTTTTACTTCATCATAAAAAATCTCAAGTATCATCTCATAGAGTGCATCTTCATCCACTTCATATTCCTCATAAATCTCTCCCATTACCGTTTCACCCGGGACATTGTACATATGGGTTTCATCAAACGTATATTCTGATGCATCTTCTGCAAGCTTCACAAAATCAATACTGGTAACCAAATAGTCTTCCATCAGCTCACTTATCCTTACAATAGTCTCTTCATTCCCCAGTGCCAAATCTTTCACTCTTTTGAAAAGCTTTAATAAATACTGATTTTGACGTTCTAAACGTCTGCTTGCACTATCAAACTCATTAATATCTCTTGAACGTATATAGACATAAGCCTCTTTACCGTTCAGTGTCACGGTTTCACCCTTTTTTAAACTGACTCCAAGGCTTTTATTTTCCAAATCCTGCATGACTTCTACTGTCACACCGCCGACTGCATCATTTAAAATCGGTACTGCATCCATATTCATGGCAAAATAACCATTTATCGGGATGTTATAAAATAGCTTGGAAACGGTGGCAGCCGTCCGCACACAGCTGGTTCTTCCACCGTCTCCGTAGGCATATTGCAGACAAATCTGCATCCTCTGCTGGTCCGCACAATTATCCAGCAGGTCATAAATATCTACCATTGTCATGGAATTTCGATTAATCGACACTATCGACATCGTTTTTGCATTTCCATTTGTAACCAGTAAAAACATGGCATCCGACTGACCGCCTACCAAACCTCCGGTTGATTCTGCCATTGTTCCTTCATTATCTATTCCCAAAAATAAATAGGTTTTTATAGAAGAATTATAACGATATTTTTTTCCGTTATAATTCACATCCCCTTCCTGCCATTTTTCCAAATTTTCTGTACTTTGGTTCTGTGCTATCATCTGCTCGACAGAAACTGTATTTTTTTCTTTCTGCTTCATCACAACAACGAAAATTACTGCCAAAACAGCCAGCAGCAATACCATGATAAACAGATTCATCACCAATTGTTTCTTATTCTTCATCTTTCCTCTAATTTCTTTCCAACTAAGAAAAAGCCTGCTTCTTTGTCAATATCCGTCCCACGGCCTGTTTTAGCATTTCTTCTGAAATTTCTCCTGTATTGACTGCCCCAAGCACCATTTCATAAACAGAAGAAAAAGCATCTGTTACACAGAGCATATCTACGCCCTGATTTACTGCATCGATTGCTGACTGCAGACCATTTGTAACATCATAACAATATAAAACTGTTTCATCTCTTTCCCCCATCAGCATTCCCAAATCCTGTACATACAAAATAGGCAGCATCCCTGTTATATTTTCATTCTGCGGTTCGGCATCTAAAGCAATAAGACTTGCCAATGCTGCTTCCTGCCCTGCGGCAGATACTGCAATAAACATATTTCCTTCCATTTCAACGACTGTTCCTGCGAAAAGCATTCTTCCACTTTGTTCCATGCTCATTGTCTGTGCACCACGGATTAAATCTCCCATTTGCACCAGCCCCATTAGGTTTGACCTTGCATACAACATACCGCCTATCGGATACTGTGTAAGCGCATTCCGTGTTCCTTCCCCTGCAATCGTAACCCTATCTAGTCCGGTAAGCGCCTCCGGCGATACCATAAAAAGCTGTGCCACCTTTTCTTCCACGGACATCTGTGCCAGCATCCATTCTATTTCTTCTGAAAACTGTACAACAGGTGGTTCTTCCGTAACCTCCTCCTGCTGTGTTTCCGTTTCAGTTTCTACTATATTCGAAATGTCCTCTATTTGATTCTCCTGTACACTTACTACTGCATCTCCTATCTCTGTTTTCGGAACAGTTACCTTTTTTACTACGCCCAGTAAACTGACTACCAACAATACCAGTACCTCGCCTGCTATCAGTATGTACATCAAACCTTTTTCAGACTTCATTCCTACTCCTCATCGTTCTTCTTATAATAATTACCATAATAGCTGCCATAATATTTACCATAGTACTTGCCGTAATACTTCCCATAGTATTTTCCATAATGTTTATTTTCCATTTTTACCTTATTTAAAACAGCACCCAAAATACGCACTCCGGAAGATTCTAACTGCTTCTTTACACTTAAAATCAAACGGCTGTTTACTTCACCTTGGCCAATGACAAGCACTGCACCATCACATCTTTTTGCAATGACAGCAGCATCAATTGCAGCTCCAATCGGCGCACTATCAATTAAAATATAATCAAACTGTTTCTTTCCAAACTCTATTAACTCATCAAAATACTTTTTCTCCAAAATTTCTGTCGGATTTGGAACAGACGGACCTGCAAAAATCATCATCAATTTTGGAATCTGCGTTGAATATAAAATCTCTGACAGTTTATTCTGACCTGATAAATAGTGGGACAACCCTCTGATTTCTGACCTGCCTCCTGCTTTTGCACGAAGTCGTCCAATCAAAACAGATTTACGAATATCACTATCTATTAAAAGCACACTCTTTCCCGAATCAGTAAGTGACCGTGCCAAATCAAACACTACGGTACTTTTTCCCTCATCCGGAAGCGAGCTGGTAAATAAAATTGTTTTTACATCATCTCCACAAAACTGCAGATTTGTTTTTAACGCACGAAGCGATTCTTTTCTTGCATAACTATGTTCGGTTACATTCCGAAGTTCTACTGTTTCCATTCTTAACCTCATTTCTGCTCATTCCAAAGTGTTTCTAGGCACTTTTCTTTTTTGGCTTCTGCTTTGGTTTTTGCTTTTGTTTTGACTTTCCTGATTTCTTTGCCGATTTTGTAACCAAATCCTCTGTTTCTTCTTCATACGGCAGCGTTCCTAAAAGATTTAAGCCCAATTTCCGTTCTACATCTTCTGCATTTGTAATCGTATCATTCAACAAATAAGTAATAATAACTACTGCCATTGATAAAAATGCACCAATCAATGCACCAATTACGGTATTCATCATGATATTCGGACTAACCGGCTCTCCATCTGCATAACCATAAGAAATAATGGTCGGTGGGTCTTGGTCCATTTTTACAGAAATAAATTTAGAAGATACCTCTGCAATTTCATCCGCAATCATTTTCGCCCGCTGCGAATTTGGGTCTGTTACAGTAATCTGCAAAATACGAGAATCCGATGGATTATTTAAGGCAACCTTCTGACTCATTTCCTCATAATTTTCTTCCAGTCCCAAATTTCCGATAACCTGCTCTAATACAGGTCTTCCTTTTACTACAACCATATAGTCGTTTGTCAAATTCGTACCCATCTGAATGTCCGCAAGACTCGTAATCGATGTACTTTTTGATAAAACATACAATTCCGAAGTCGACTCATACTGTGGCGTAATCAAAAACATACTGATAGTCAATCCTATAATACCAACCAGCACAGAAGATACAAAAATCATTTTCCAATGTCCCAGTAACTCAAAAAACAACGCCCCTAAATCAATTTCAATTTCATCATCTCTGTAATTCTCGTTCATTTTTTACCTCTCATTACACCTTATCTATTGTTCAAAATACGTTTAGGATTTTTTACAAAAAGTAATTCCGCATACTCTGTCCCATACTTTTTCTCTACAATCTTCTTGCACTCTGCCATATGACATGCCCGACCAGACATATCATGTGCATCACTTGCAATAATATCTGCCCATTCTCTCGACAGCATTTTTTTACAAAATCTCTTTTCACTCCAACTTCCTAATCCAAGCACACTGTCAGCATTTATTTGAATTAATGCACCCATATCTGAAAGTTCTACGCATAATTCCGGTTTCTTCAGCAGACACTTATAACGTTCTACATGTGCAATAACTGGAAAATAGCCACAAGAAAGCAAACGATGCGTCTGTTCTGCAATATAAGAATATTCCGTTTCATAAGAGTATTCCGTCAGAACATAATCACTGTCTGCTAACGTTTTACATCTACCTGATTGAATATTGGAAACCAAATCACTATTGACATGATATTCACACCCTAAAAAAAGACGAATCCCTATTTCTTTTCCAATCTGCTCTAACCTTACAAAATTTCTTTCAATCTCATGAATTGGATAGGAAAACATCCCTCGTCTATAATGTGGTGTTAAAATGACTGCCTCTGCTCCCTGTTTTTTTGCCTCCAACAACATCATCTCAGCAATTTGAATTTCTCTCGGTCCGTCGTCTACCCCAAATAGTGTGTGATTATGTATATCAATAAACATCCTTTTTCCTTATGCCTTTAAATTTTGAACTCTATTTTAGACCATTTTGGTCTAAATGTCAATAGACCGATACGGTCTATGAAAATTTTCAGACATCTTTCCGTTTTAAACTGAACTCATAGCAATCGCTATACCATATTTTAAAAAAAGGAGTGCTTATATGACGTTAAAAAGATTACGAGACTTACGAGAAGACGCCGACTACACCCAAGAGTATATTGCTCATTTACTGAATATTTCCCAGCGAACGTATTCAAGATATGAGAACGAAGAACACGCAATTCCCCTTTCTGCTTTATCCTTTCTTGCCGATTTTTATTCCACGAGCGTAGATTTTTTAATTGGTCGAACCGATGTCAAGACGCCGTATCCCCCTAGTAAAAAATTAAAAGATACGAAAAACTAAAGACAACAACCAATAGCAGAAAAAGGGAATGTTTCAATGATATTTCTTTGAAACATTCCCTTTTCTATATATTCCCTTTAAAAAACAATTTTTTCTAATTTTTATTTTTTAAACAGATTTTTTTGTTATAATTGTTGCAATTCTAAATATTAAAAATAAAAAGCACTCCTTTATGGAGTGCTTTTTATTTTCCAATGAGACATCGGGGATTCGAACCCCGGACAACTTGATTAAAAGTCAAGTGCTCT
>CAYMHX010000146.1:0-6246 GCA_964390325.1 uncultured Roseburia sp.
CTTCGTGACCGCGTGTGGCGCAGGCGTGATTTTCAATCACCGCCTATATATTTTTAGAAAATAGTATCCTTTTTTTGTTTACTTTCTCGATAACTAGGCTGTTTTTGTGGCCAGCTTTTTATATTTCCTTCAAGAATTGCTGTAAATAGGCGTTTTTTTGCACCAGGATGCTCTAAATTAATCTGTCTGACTAAATTTTTGGCATATTCTCGTTTGGTAATGCCGTCAACCGGACAAGGATTTTTAACAACAGGTAGTTGATATTTGTTACTAAATCCTTTGACATCTGCTTCCGGTACATACATCATCGGACGAATGACGGTAAGTTGTGTTTTATCGAGATAGGTTTTTGGAGAAAAGGAGTAAAAACGTCCTTCAAAAATAAGGGAAAGCATAAGGGTTTCTACCATATCATCCATATGATGTGCATAAGCTACCTTATTACACCCCAACTCCATAATTGCTTTATTTAATGCACCTTTTCGCATTTTAGCACAGAGAGAACATGGAGAAGTTTCTTTTCGTTCATGAATGACAATATTTCCAATATCAGTATGTATGATATGGTAGTCTACATCAAGTTCTTCGCAAAGTGTTATAATCGGAGATAAATCAAAACCTTCATAACCTAAATCAATCGTAATTGCGATTAAGTCAAATTTTTTTGGATAAAAACGCTGTAAATTTTTCAATGCATATAAAAGTGCAAGAGAATCTTTACCGCCAGAAATACCAACTGCGATTTTATCTCCTTCTTCAATCATTGCATAATCATCTACAGCACGGCGGGTATAGCTTAATAATCTTTGTAAATCCATAGAAATATCCTTTCTTATCTTAATTTTTCAATCTTTATAAAATATAAAAAATCAGCTTCGCTGATAGGCGTATTAATGCTTTTTCGTAACTATGAAAAATAATATAAAAAATCATAAAAAATTGCTTTATAATAAGATTTCATTAGAAAATAGTGTTATAATGATAACTGTTTATAAAAAACATTGTAACTATTCAAATCAAAGCACAAAAACACGATAAAAAGTATGTCTTATTGTAAGTGATAGCTATATTTTTCATAAAAATTGCTTTGCCTTTGAATAGTTGCAAAATATCGAATAGGAGTGTAGCATAAATGAAATTTATCATTCAAAGAGTAACATCTGCATCATGTTGTGTCGATAATGAAATAACAGGAGAAATCCAGAAAGGATTTCTTGTTTTTATCGGTGTTTCAGACAGCGATACGGTAGAAATTGCTGATAAAATGACTAAAAAATTGCTTGGTTTAAGAATTTTTGAAGACGAAAACGGGAAAACAAATCTTTCGTTAAAAGATGTAAATGGTGGATTGTTATTAATTTCACAATTCACCTTGTATGCTGACTGTAAAAAAGGAAATCGTCCTTCATTTACTAAGGCTGGAAAACCCAAAGCAGCAGAGCAGATGTATGAATATATCATTCAAAAATGCAAAGCCGAGATTTCTGTTGTAGAAAAGGGCATTTTTGGTGCAGATATGAAAATTTCCTTATTAAATGATGGACCATTTACTATTATTTTAGATTCAGATGAAATCTGTTAAGCAAATTTTTAGTGTTGGGAAATATAAAACAGATGCAATTAATCGTTTTAATGTAAAAATCCATGAAAATACTCATAAAATAAGTCGCTTAGCTCATGTTATGCTTCATTTAGTATAGCATGAGCTAATATTTATGGCAAGTATTTATTCATTAAACAGTAATTTTGCGAATAGTTTGCGTTACTGTTCACTCGTACATCGTAAACAGTAACGATTCGCAGACTCCTTAGTTCAAAAATAACTTCCATTTCTGACAAATAAAAGGTATATTTATGACAGAAATACAATCATATACTTTTTTGACTTTATAATAAAGAAAAAGATTGGAGGAATTACGGTGTTTTATATTGCTATATGCGATGACAACCAAGCTGTATGTTCAGAAATCGAAGAAATTCTCTTTCAATATAAAAAGGAAACAGGAAAACATCTTGAAGTGGAAGTATTTTATAATGGAGAAAGTTTCTTAAAATACCAAGAGCAAGGCAATGTTTTTGATTTGGTGTATTTGGATATTGAAATGGAACAGGGCAATGGACTTTGGGTTAGCCATAAGCTGAGAAAAGACTGCTGCAATTATGCAATTGAAATCGTATATATTTCTGGAAAGGAGGGATATGACAGACAGTTATTTGCATACCAGCCATTGCATTTTCTCGCAAAGCCGTTTACGAAGAAACAGATTATAGAAGTTTTGGAACTTGCACTGCTGCGAGCAGAAAAAAATCGGCGTTTTTTTGAATATAAGAAAAGACAGGATGTCTATCGTATTCCAATCGATGAAATTCTCTATTTTGAAAGTGTTTTGCGTGAAATCAGAGTCGTGACAGATAAAGGAAGTGATGTGTTTTATGCTTCTTTGGATGAGATTGCAACAGAACTTGCCGAAAAAGAGTTTGTTCGTATTCATCGCTCATATTTGATTAACTATAATCGCATTTCTATTTTGCGTTTTACAGAGGTGGTAATGTCAAATCAAGAGGTGTTGCCTATTAGCAAGTCCAAAAGAGGAGAATTTCGCAATTATCAAATGAAAAATTATCGTAATAATTCAGAATAAGTCGTAGATTCAAGGGGTAAACCGTCAAAGAAGGTTAAAAATCTCATCACAGTACAATTTGTACAACGATTTTTAATGAATTTTTATAACAACGAAGGTGGTTGGAACTATGAAGATACTAAATTGCTATGAAAAGGGAAGGTGACATGTATGATGCAATGTATAATGACAATGGTTATTCGTCATGAAGATTATTATCCGGAAGGATATCTTTTATTAATGTCTTTTGGTGCATTTGTTTTATTATTCGGTGCATTGATAAAAGAAAAAGGGAAAATTTCTATCCCCAAATATGCTTGGGCTTTGATTATGTTCATTCCATTGACAGCGTTTGTGTTTGTAGGTTGGATTGTTTTAAATGAAACCGTGACAATCACTGAAAAATTGGCAGCAATGGTTTATTTTGTTCTTCATAATGGTGCATTTTTATTTTTGTATGGAGAAATGGTAAGTTTTATGCAGAAAAGCCAAAAGCAACAGGAGGAATTGGCACAGAGCCGTTTTTATGAAGCTCAAATTGAGATGATGCAGAATTCACTTGTAGAAATGAAAACAATGCGGCACGATATGAAAAATAAACTTTTGGCATTTTCGAAGAATACGGAGATAGGAGAGTGCGAAATTTCAGATATGCTGGAAATGTGTTGTAAAGATGTACTTTTTAAAAGGTCTGGAAATGCGGTGATAGATAGTATCATTGAATATAAATTGCGACAGGTACAAACGCTTAACATTTGTTTTAACGCTGATATTCTCGTATCGGAAGAATTGGAATGTATGGTTTCTGATTTAGGGGTTGTGATTGGAAATTTACTGGATAATGCAATTGAGGCGGTAAAACAGGTAGATAATAAATGGATTCGCCTGAAAATGGAGTATAATAAAGGACGGCTTATGATTAAGATGTGCAATCCATTTACAGGAAGTGTACAATATAAGGGGAGTCAAATTCTTAGCAGTAAAAAAGATACCAAAAATCATGGAATAGGTTTAACAAGTGTCAAAAATGTTGTAAAAAAATACGATGGAGAGATGGAATTATCTCATAATGATGGTAACTTTGAGGTTACGATTTTAATGTATCTGACATTACAGGAAAAAGAAAATAGGAAATTGACTACGAAAAAAGATTGTGAAAATAGTAACAAATCTATACAAGAATTAGACTATATCCATGAATTTGACGGATTACCAGAGGAGCTTATCAAATGGGGCAAAACGGCTATCATACAAATTCTTTCCCCACAAAAACAGCACGAAGCAGCAAAGGAAGTGCGTGAAAATATAGATGCTTTATGGGATAGTACGTTTAGCGAAGGAATTTCTGATGAACGAAAGGCAGGCTATGTTTTGGATAAGCTTGGAGATGTGAATGTGGCAGCAGAAGAATTGGCAGAAAAATATCAATTGAAAGAAAATCCGATACAAAACAAAGTGATTGGAGCAGTTATGCTTCTTATTTCTGCAATCTGTGGATACCGAGCATATGTGATTTTCTTTGTAGATAAGGCAAAAGATATTTTAGATACTGTAACAGGTGAATACTTTCATGGAAGACACAGATTAGCACAATCAGGAGGAGCATTTATGTTTGTTGCACTTGTATTTGGAGTGCTTGGTTTACGGCTTCTTTTGGATTTCGGTGGGAAACGAAAAGTTGATAAATAATGAACTTTATCGTGAATAAAAATATGTGTTATTGTAACTATTCAGTACTTTCATAGTTATGTGTTATTTAAAAATTTCTTTTTCAACATTGCATAAAGGTAGAAGATAGTGTACGATAAAAGAAACAGTTTAAAATATAAAAAGCAAAAGGAAAAGAAATGTATGAAAGTATTAATGATTAACGGAAGTCCAAGAAAAAATGGAAATACCTCTATAGCCTTACAAGAAATGGAATATGTATTTTTGGAGAATCATATTGAAGTGGAAACCGTACAGATTGGAAATCAGGATATAAGAGGTTGTATTGCCTGTGGACATTGTTTTAAAGCAGGAAAGTGTGTATTTGATGATGTAGTAAATGAACTTGCGATGAAATTAGAAGAAGCTGACGGATTGGTAATTGCCAGCCCTGTATATTATGCATCTGCAAATGCTACACTGATTGCCTGTTTAGACCGTTTATTTTATAGCTCACACTTTGATAAAACAATGAAAGTAGGTGCAAGTGTAGTATGTGCAAGACGGGGTGGTTGTTCCGCTACATTTGATGAGTTGAATAAATATTTTACCATTTCTAATATGCCGATAGCATCCAGTCAATATTGGAATAGTATTCATGGGCGAGAACCTGGGCAGGCTGAAATGGATGAAGAAGGAAAGCAGACGATGCGTACTTTGGCAAAAAATATGGCATTTTTAATGAAAAGTATTGCACTTGGGAAAGAGCAGTTTGGACTTCCAGAAAAAGAAGCTCGTGTTTGGACACATTTTATTTAAAAGAAATCAACGCATTAAGATGATTAATGGGTGAAATTATGAGATTAGCAGAAGATTTTAGAAGTATAGCAAGAGCTGCATTAGATGGAAAATGGAAAATTGCTGTGTTAGTCGGATTAGTAGCGACACTTTTAGGTGCGATAGAAGATATGGGACCAGAAGCGAAAGTAAATATTGATGTCTCGAATTTCAATGCAAGTTTTGAATTTGCCGGACAAACAATCTTTTCAACCAGTGGAGGTCTTAATTCAAATATTAACGCATTTTTTATTGGAAGTTTTACATACATTATGATTGTTGCGTTGGTTATGGGAATAGTATATTTTATTTTAAGTAGTATGATTTCTGTTGGATATGCGAAATTTAATCTAAATCTGATAGACCGATTAGAAGCTTCTTTTGATGATTTGTTTGCATATTTTTCCTATTGGAAGACGACTGCAGCAGCAAAATTTCTTCAAAGCATCTATGTTTTATTATGGTCTTTTCTATTTGTTATTCCAGGAATTATTGCTTCTTTTAGTTATGCAATGACAGAATACATTTTAGCTGAAAATCCTGAACTTTCACCGAGTGAAGCTATCCATATTTCAAAGCAAATAATGGAAGGAAATCGCTGGCGTTTATTTTGTTTAGAGATTAGTTTTATTGGATGGAGTATTTTATGTGCATTTACATTTGGAATCGGTAATCTGTGGCTAACTCCTTATAAACAAGCTGCTATCGCGGCATTTTATCGAGAAGTATCAGGAACAGAGTAGAAGCATGCAATGAAGAAGCAAATAGCGTTATTGTTGGTAATAATAGGAATAACCATTCTTGCAGTAAATTATAATTTTACTTTCATCGAACGCATTTTATCTTTTGAAAAAGCAGATTGATTGACATAATGCTTACGGGCAACGGCAACCGTATTGCCTAAAACGTCAGCAGTAGCAGCAATATCACCTGTTTCTCTGTAAAACTGTGTGCCGTATCTGGCAATCTTGTCTGGCAAGCATTTTACGGAAATCGCGAATATATTCACAAACTACATCCAAAACTTCTTCACTTAAAAAGATATAATCGTGATTTCCGCCTTTTCTAATAATATTAACCCTTCCTGTTTCTATATATTCGGCGATT
The DNA here is from genome assembly GCA_964390325.1 of uncultured Roseburia sp. GTDB lineage: Bacteria > Bacillota > Clostridia > Lachnospirales > Lachnospiraceae > Roseburia. The sequence goes on from CAYMHX010000146.1 coordinate 6,213, forward strand.
AAAAACTTCGCCTCATATATAGACCCTCCGGGGG
>CAYMHX010000147.1:0-2458 GCA_964390325.1 uncultured Roseburia sp.
TTCTTGATGAATACTTTGAAAAATACTATCATAACGGGAAATAGGCTATTTAGCTCATTAGTTATAAGGTAGTGAAACATAAGAAGAAGGCTGTGTGTCTGTTCTTTTTTGCAGTTGTCCGTATGTAACAGCTTCTAAGGTTTCTATGGTAGGTATTCTCATTGGGACGTGTCGCTCTTAACAAGCCGTCCATGGCTTGATAAGAGCTAAAAATGCCGTCCGGGCATTTTTCCACTGGCTTACATAATAGAAATCTAAGAATCTGTAACATACTCCCAAATGCAAAAAAAGAACAGACACACAGCCTTCTTCTTATGTTTATATTTACGGCTTGGTCGTTTGAAAGTAAAAACCAAAACTCTTTTCCTTTCAATGTTATCTATTATTTGCTTGTTTACGCTCTCAGGTTTTATTTTTTCACAATGTAAATTTAGAAGAAAATCCCTGTGGTTCTATCTTTTTTTGTGTTTGGGAGTATGTTAGAAGTTCTTATAGTTCTATTCGTAAACCTAGTGCAAAAATGCCAAGGACGGCATTTTTAGTTCTTACAAGCCATGGACGGCTTTTAAGAACGGCACGGAGAAAGGTGAAATCCTTTCCTAGAACTATTAGAACTTCTTACATACGGACAACCACAAAAAAAGATAGAACCACAGGGATTTTCTTCTTCAACAACCTAAATCAAAAAATAAAACCGTACCTAAAGCAATGAACTAAATATCCATTTTATCAACTTCTTGGTAATTTTTCAAATATTCATAACTTTTTATCTCCTTCTGATTTACCATATAAAAATACTCCCCTGCCCAAACTCCTCTATAGTTCTCGTCGCCATAGATTTCTTCTTCGCAGACAACCAGTTCTTCCTCAAATTTTCCATCTTCAAAGGAATATACATAATATCTTAATTCGTCTTTACTATAATCAACAGTTGTAAATCCTATCATATTTTTACGATTATCTGCTAAAACACATTTATAATAATAAAGTGCCGTACTATAATCTGCATTTTTTAATACAACTGTATCTAAAATAGAAAGTTCTGCTGGATTTGAGATATCAAACATCACTAATTTAATTCCTTCTCTGCTTCCATCTTCCTCATCTGTTTCGTAACCAATTCCTAATAATTTATCCTCTCCCCACATATGCAGATATTCGGAATATCCTGTAATTTTTAATTCTCCCACAATTTTCGGATTTTGAACATCTGATAAATCGGCTGCAAACAATGGGTCAATATTCCGATAAGTAATAAAGTATGCCAGTTCTCCAAAATATCTTGCTGCATAAATCGTTTCTCCTTCTGCGATATGTTCTATTTTTCCCAACGGTTTTAAATTTTCGTCTAAAATATAAAGCTGATTGGTATCTTCTTCTATCTCACGATTCCAATAAGAAGTCAGCACTCTTAAATTACCCTCATATTCATTCACTGCAAAGGTATCTTGTACTGCCCCTGGAACGGATGCTGCTCCTACCGCAGAAATTTTTCCCTTCTCTAAGGAAAATTTTGCAATCTGTGTATCTAAGGTATCTGCACTATAATCTGAATGATATAAATACAATGCACTATTACTTACATAGATTTCCACATAATCATTTAGAATGAAAACGTTATCCACAACTTCATTTGGATTATCCATAGAAACAGAGGACAGAACAAGCCCTAAAACCCCCTGTTTTGGAAGATAAATATCATCATAAGAAATACTCTCTCCATTTATCTTTGGCAACAATTCTGTTACTTCCTTTGATTTCGTCAGCATTTCATTTTCTACTGCGATGTATTCTTTTGTAAACAAATAAACCATATCCTCTATTTTTCTGGAAGTCTGATAAGCACCGTCCTGCTCTATTCTTCCAATTTGTTCTGCTTTTATAGGATTGCTAATATCATAAGTATAAAGTACCGTCTGATAAACGATATCAAAATTGTAGGCAATATCCACACATACTTCTCCTGTCGTTTCCGTAACCGGAAGATAGCCATCTGCCATTTTTCCTGCTGTCGTTCCTTCTAATCCTTCTTTCACCTCTTGTACAATCAATATGAGCCTGTCATTATCCACATACATCTCCAATACCCTATCAGAAAAAGATTCCAACTGTGGCGAAATACTTCCAACCAATGTCATTTCTCCATTTTTTAACTCTACAATCCTTACCACATCATCTTTTACAATAAAAATATGAGAACCGTTTGTTTTTACAATATCACTTTCATCAACACCCGCCATCTGTAAATTCGTCGTAGAATACCCTTTTTTTGCACTTTCTTCTAAAGCAGCTTCCTCTTTTATGACACCTGTCCCCGATATCATACCACTCGTTGCCATACCGTTATCCGTCGCTGCCAAATCTGCAATTGCACTATCTGTCACCGTTTCAACAGTATCTTCCATTCCACTTTCTAAAACAGCACCATTATAATAACCCCTCATCATTTCTTCATGTT
>CAYMHX010000147.1:2558-6227 GCA_964390325.1 uncultured Roseburia sp.
ATTCCACTTTCTAAAACAGCACCATTATAATAACCCCTCATCATTTCTTCATGTTTTTTCAAAAAATCATACACTTCTTCATAGCTTTCTGCTACTTGATACAATTCTCCTGCATCTTTTTTCTTTTCATCTACATTTGTATTGTTTTCTAATTTCTGTACATTCTCATTAATTTCTGCTGCATTCTCATTTGTTCCATTTTCTTCCTTTCCACTTATCTCATTCTTAGCTTGCACACTCTCATTTGCTACACTATCCGAACTTATCTTACTCTTTATGGACCCAATTGGCAAAACGCCCAAGACTACTACCAGCACTGCCACAGCCGCCACCAAATGCATTGCCTGCCACTGAAACCGCTTCGTTTTCTTTTGTTCTCTTAATTTTACTTCTATCTGCTCTGGTTTTAAACTTTCCGGTATTTCTACCAATTCTGCTGATTTTCTAATTTTATCCAATAATTCCTGTTCTCTCATCTCTATTCCCTTCCTTTCTCAACTTTTTTAATGCACGGCTTTCTTTGGAACGAACGGTATTCTCATTCAATCCTAATATTTTCCCAATTTCTTTACTGGTATATCCTGCAAATAGATGCATACTGATAATCAAACGTTCTTCCTCCTCCAAGCTAAAAAATAAAGCCCTCAAAACTGCACTCTCCTCCACATCTTCTCCTGTCGCAGCCTCCTTATAATCCTTGGGCAATTCTTCATTTTTTTTCAGATATTCCCGCAATTTATCCTTACATTTATAAGAAAGAATTCGAAAAATCCATCCTTTAAATGCTTCCTCCTTTTTTAGTTTCCGAATAGAAGCAAATGCCTCTGTCACCGTTTCGCTCACTACATCCTCTGCATCTGTTTTATTTTTTAATGTATATAAAGCAAATCGATATAAATCTGCATATATCTGTTCATACAATCGGGCAAATGCAGTCACATCTCCACATTTTGCCTTCTTTACCTCTAAAATATTCACTTTCATAACCAGCCTCCATCTGACTACATTTTCTCCTTTATTATATAAGTCTGAAAAACAACAGAAAATGTTGCATTTCTAAAAAAAATAATTTCTTTTTATATCATTTACGAAATCGGAACTATGCAGCAACTCTCCAACCCGACATTGACAGTTTCTGAAAAAAAGCCCTTATCGACAATCGTGCAGAAGTTTTAAAACAACAGGTGGAAAAATTCCAATTAAGAAAATAGAAAAACAAAAAAACAGATACAATATTTTCATATTCAAATATTGTATCTGTTTTTGTAACTATTCAGAGCAGGTCAAAGCACTTGCTGTTTTGACCAAAAGAATGTGATTCAGGTGTACAAAAATCCCATCGCAACACAATTTAAAAAAATTGTGTTGCGATGGGATTTTTGTATCGTAATTATGAACTACTGAATAATTACTCTGTTTTTTATATCAAGGTATTTTACACTAAGCCCACTTCTTTTGCTTCCTGCATCAACTGTTCTCGAAACTTCGGATGTGCAATCGAAATAATTTTTTCCACACGTTCCTTTATCGAAAGTCCCTCTAAATTTACGACACCATATTCTGTAACCAAATATTGAACATCATTACGAGATAATGACACAGCAGCACCCTGTTTTAACTGGCAGACAATTTTAGAAATTTCTTCTCTCTCTCCTGTCTTTGGGTTACGAACCATTGCTGTAGAATACAGTGCAATAAAGGAACGCCCATTTTTACTCATCTGTGCCCCAACTGCTGTATCTGTCTGTCCGCCTGTTCCGCTAAATGTCCTTGAACCCAGAGATTCCGAACAGCACTGTCCTGTCAAATCCACTTCCAACGTCGTATTAATAGAAACCTGATTATCATTTTGTGCCACCACATAAGGGTCGGTTACATAAGCCCCGCTAAAAATCTGAACCGACGGATTATTATCCAAATAATCATACATTTCACGGCTTCCCATTGCAAAAGCTGCCACCATTTTTCCTTTATGAATGGTTTTACACTTGCCATTAATGACGCCCGCCTTTGCCAAATGTATCATTTCATCCGTAATCATTTCTGTATGTACACCTAAATTTTTCTTTCCATAAAGTGATTTTGCCACTGCATTCGGAATACCGCCAATTCCAAGCTGAATACAATCTCCATCCTTGATATATTCCGAAATAAATTTTCCAATTGCCAAATCTTTTTCATTTGGTTCGGCATTCGCTACTTCCAACAAATCATAATCCGTTTCTATCAGATAATCCACATCATTCACATGAAGCTCTACATCACCGAAAGTTCTTGGACATTTTTTATTGATTTCAATGATAATCATATCTGCAGCTTCCATCACTTCTTTTTCATACACATTTGCCAAAGAAATGGAAAGATAGCCATGCTCATCCGGATAAGTACCTGTTCCAATAAAAATATTCGGATGAATTGCTCGAAGCCTTTTTTGCCCCATAAAATGCAAATTATTCGGGAAATAGGAAATCTTCCGTTTCTTCTGTGCCATTCTGCTTCCAGGTCCAAAAAACGTAGAAACTGTATCAAAACTTTCTTCATATACAGGACTTTCTAAAAATTCATAATTCCGCAAAGACAAGCACATATTCACATTTACATTCCGCACTCTGTCTGCAATCGTATGCAGATTACCTAAAAATGCCTGTGGCTCAGAGGCTGCCATTGCTGCGACAATACAACTGTCACTTTTTACAAAATTCAATGCTTCTTCTACTGTGATTATTTTTGATTTGTAATCTATCATAATCTATACTCCTTTGTATTATTCTTCTATCTTTTTATAATTGTTAATATATTAACAATTATAGTTTTTCCTCACAGATAAAATCAAGTACCTGTCCGATTTCATAAAATAAATAATCTGTCTTCTCTTTTGCCAAGCTGCTCTCTGCAAAAATTTTTCCGACTCCAATTGAAATATCTGCAAATGCAAACATAGGAATATCATTGACTCCATCGCCGACTGCTACAACATCTTTTGAAGATAATCCCATTAACTTTACAAGATATTCCAACCCATTGTATTTATTAATATTCTGAGGCGATAAATCAAAACAGTCAATGTGACGATATACCAACAATTCATCCAAAAATGTCATTTTTTCATTTATCAGTCCTTGTAATTCTTCAAATGTCTTTTTATCCTTTGGAAATGGTGTCAAAGCAACTTCATTTGGCTGATACCAGATTTTATTTCCAAATTCCCTGTCAATCAAGGCTTTCATCATATGCTTCTGTGCTTTTGCACTTTCGCTATGCGGATATACTTCATAACGTTTAGGTGGCAGCTCTATGCCAAATTGAAACACAGCACCGTTTTCTCCGACTAAAATAGGTTCTTTTAACCCTAACTGCCTTACAAAACCACAAAGATAATAAGTTGGTTTTCCAGAACAGATTGCAATCTGATAACCAGCATCTTCCAATGCAATTAATTTTTGGGTATCTTCCGTCTTCATCCCTTTTCCAACAGCCGCTAACGTTCCATCTAAATCAAATACAAGTAATTTATGCATATTTTTCTTTTCGCCTTTCGTAACCATTCCCATCTTTCTTTTATTTTACTTGATTTTCCACCATTACACAATTTCTATTTTATTTCGCAGAACATTTTTTGTAACAGTTCAGCCATCAGCCAAAATGAAAAACATCAGATGCTTGCATCAT
>CAYMHX010000148.1:0-6190 GCA_964390325.1 uncultured Roseburia sp.
GAACGGTTATTTTATTATTACAATGACCACGAAGAACTTTTGCCTGATAAATATAGAAGAATGATGGAAGAAGGCCAGTCGAAGGAACGGATTGTCTGTGATTACATTTCGGGTATGACAGACCAGTATGCCATCGAGAAGTTTACTCAGTATTTCATGCCGAAGGCATGGCAGGTAGACGGATATTAAGGAACTGGAGGTGGTACAATGCCAATTTTTTCAGATGATATAATTGAAGAAGTGCGTCAGAGGAATGACATTGTAGATGTAATCTCTCAGTATGTGCATTTGACGAAAAAGGGAAGCACTTACTTTGGGCTATGTCCGTTTCATAATGAAAAGACAGGTTCCTTTTCGGTGACTCCTCATAAGCAGATGTATTATTGTTTTGGCTGCGGGGCAGGTGGAAATGTATTTACGTTTTTGATGCAGTATGAAAATTTTACCTTTAAAGAAGCATTAGAAACGCTGGCAGACAGAGCTGGAATTACACTTCCAAAGTATGAAATGTCGACAGAGCAGAAAAAAGCAGCCGATAAAAAACAACGTTTGTTAGAAATTAACAAAGAAGCTGCGAAGTATTTTTACACTCTTTTACGCAATGAAAGAGGAAAAATTGCTTATACTTATTTTGAAAAACGTGGCTTATCAGAAGAAACAATGCGTAAATTTGGTTTGGGATATGCAGACCAATATAGTAATGATTTGTATCAATATCTTCGTAAAAAAGGATATGAAGATGAGATTTTAAAGGAGTCTGGCGTAATCAGCTTTGATGAAAAAAGAGGCGGTTATGATAAGTTTTGGAATCGTGCTATATTTCCGATTATGGATGTTCACAATAAAGTAATCGGATTTGGAGGTCGTGTGATGGGTGAGGGTGAGCCAAAATACTTAAATTCGCCAGAAACGCCGATTTTTGATAAAAGCCGTAATCTTTATGGTTTAAATATTGCACGAACGACAAAAAAACAACAGTTATTGCTGTGTGAAGGTTATATGGATGTAATTGCCCTTCATCAAGCAGGATTTGACAATGCGGTAGCATCGTTAGGAACGGCATTTACATCAGGACACGCAAGTCTTTTAAAACGATATACGAAAGAGGTATATTTGACCTTTGACAGCGATGAGGCTGGTATAAAGGCGGCACTTCGAGCAATTCCAATTTTAAAAGAAGTGGGACTTGTGGCAAAAGTAATTAATATGAAGCCTTATAAAGACCCTGATGATTTTATTAAGGCATTGGGAAGTGAGGAATACCAAAAACGGATTGACAATGCAGAAAATAGTTTCTTATTTGAAATACGGATTTTGGAGAAAGATTATAATTTGTCTGACCCCGAAGAGAAAACAAATTTTTATAATGAAGTGGCGAAAAAATTGTGTAGCTTTACAGAAAAGTTAGAAAGAGATAATTATATAGAAGCCGTAGCGGTGAAATATCAGATTGCAGTAGCAGATTTAGAAAAACTGGTCGGACGTTACGGCATGCAGATGTCAGGCACTTCCATAGAGCCAAAAAGATTAAAGACAGGTATTCATGAGGAAAATGAAAGAAGAAGGGGATTGAAAAAAGATGAGGGGATGAAACAATCCCAAAAATTGCTTTTAACATGGCTCATTGAATACGATGGATTATATCCAAAAATAAAAAAATACATTACACCGCAGGATTTTACAGTAGAATTATATCATCGGGCAGCCGAGTTATTGTTTGCACAGTTTGAGGAGACTGAAAAGGCAAATCCTGCTAAGATTGTGACTTCTTTTGAGGATGAGGAGGAACAGCGGGAAATTGCAGGATTGTTTAATGCCCATATTAAACAGGTGGAAACGCAGCAGGAGATAGAAAAAGCGTTGAAGGAAACCATCATTCGTGTAAAGCAAAACAGTATGGAATATTATTCAAAACAATTGCCTTTGATGGATATGGCGGGGCTAAATAAAATGATAGAGGATAAGAAGCGTCTGGAAGAATTGGAGAGATTGCATATTTCCATTGTTTAAGGACAAAATAATAAAATAAAAGTTACAAAACGTGAGAGGATGAAGCGAAATGGCAAAGAAGAACGAAAAAGAAACAAACCGAAAAGCAGTATCTGTGAAAGGAGCAAATCAGACTCAGGCAGAAGGTACAACGGAAGCATTAAAAGAGAAATTTCAGCAGAAGCTGCATGATGTGCTTGCATTCGCAAAAAAGAAGAAAAATATGCTGGAATATCAGGAAATCAGCGAATTTTTCAAAGAATTGTGCCTGGATGCAGAACAGCTTGAGAAGGTATTGGAATTCTTGGAATCAAATGGCGTAGATGTTCTCCGTATTACCGATGATGGGGATGAGGATGATATTTTGCTGGAAATGGAAGAAGGAGGAGAGGATATTGAGGTAGAGAAAATTGACCTCTCTATTCCTGATGGTGTTTCCATTGAAGACCCTGTTCGTATGTATTTAAAAGAGATTGGTAAAGTAGCTTTGTTAAGTGCTGAGGAGGAAACGAATTTAGCACAGCGTATGGAAGATGGTGTGATAGCAAGAGAAAAAATTACTATCTTACAGAAACGAGAATTAGAAAACGGTGAAGATAATACGGAAGAAATTGATAAGCTTCGAGAAATCGCAGAGGCAGGCGATGAAGCAAAGAAACGTCTTGCCGAAGCAAACTTACGTCTTGTAGTTTCTATTGCAAAGCGTTATGTGGGTCGTGGTATGCTGTTCCTTGATTTAATTCAGGAAGGGAACTTAGGTCTGATTAAGGCAGTAGAAAAATTTGATTATAGAAAAGGATATAAATTTTCAACTTATGCGACATGGTGGATTCGTCAGGCAATTACTAGGGCAATTGCAGATCAGGCAAGAACCATTCGTATTCCTGTTCATATGGTAGAAACGATTAATAAGTTAATTCGTGTTTCCAGACAGCTCCTTCAGGAATTAGGACGTGAACCAAGTCCGGAGGAAATTGCAGAAGAAATGAATATGCCTGTTGACCGAGTGCGTGAAATTTTAAAAATTTCTCAGGAACCAGTTTCTTTAGAAACACCAATTGGCGAAGAAGAAGACAGTCATTTAGGAGATTTTATTCAAGATGACAATGTACCTGTACCGGCAGAGGCAGCAGCATTTACTTTGTTAAAGGAACAGTTAGAAGAAGTACTCAGTACGTTAACAGAGCGTGAGCAGAAAGTATTGACACTTCGTTTTGGATTAGAAGACGGGCGTGCGAGAACGCTCGAAGAAGTTGGTAAAGAATTTAATGTGACTCGTGAACGTATCCGACAGATTGAGGCGAAAGCATTAAGAAAACTTCGTCATCCAAGCAGAAGCCGTAAATTAAAGGATTATTTAGAATAAAATGGTGAAATTATCAAAACGATTATTAGCAGTAGCATCTTTTGTGACCAATGGGAATGTATTAGCGGATGTGGGTACGGACCATGGATATATTCCTATTTATCTGCTGCAAAATCAGCGGATACCAAGGGCAATTGCAATGGATATTCATGCAGGTCCCTTGGAAAGAGCAAAAGAACATATCGCTATGTTTGAACTGGAAGATTACATAGAAACCAGATTGTCTGACGGTGTAGAAGCGTTAAAACCTTTAGAGGCAGAAACGATTTTGATTGCAGGCATGGGAGGAGGTCTGGTGATGCACATTTTAGATGAGGGGAAGGAAGTGTGCAGACAGGCAAAAGAGCTGGTTTTACAGCCTCAGTCTGAATTGGAACGTGTAAGAAATTATTTATGGTCCAATGGATATGTAATTTTAGAAGAAGACATGGTATTAGAAGATGAAAAATTTTATCCGATGATGCGTGTACAGTATCAAAATCAAATAGATGGTAAAAATGCAGAAAATCTTCTGTTTTGTAGATATGGAAGGCAGTTATTAGAGCAAAAAAATGAGATTTTGAAACTTTATTTAGAAAAAGAACAAAGTCTTTATGAAGGCATACGAGCCAGTCTGCAAAAACAGGATGCTTCAGAGAAGATTTTGAAACGTTCGTCAGAAGTAGAAGAAGTGCTGTATTTAAACGAACAGGCATATCTTTATTTTAAATATATAGGCAGTGATTAAAAATCACGCCTGCGCCACACGCGGTCACGAAGTGACAAATTCTTTGTACGCGTGTGTGTGCATCCCAGAGCAGTTCAAAACACTTGCTGTTTTGAAAAAAAGAACATGATTCAGGTGTACAAAAATCCCATTATAGCACAATTTTTAATGGATTTTTGTATCGTAACTATGAGGGTACTGAATAGTTACAAAATGTTTAAGTTTGTTTATTTTTAGGAGAAGTAAAGAGATTGGAGGGATTGCAATGGCAGAAAAAGACGTTATATTACGGATAAACGGAGAAGAAAAATCTTATCCAAAGGGAACTGTTTATCTGGAAATTGCAAAAGAGTATCAAAAGCCTGACGAGGATGAGATTGTTTTGATATTAATCAACAATCGTCTGCGGGAATTAGGGCGAAAGGCAGATACCGATGGAGAGCTTACCTTTCTTACAACGGCTGATAAAATAGGCAGAAGAACTTATAGGCGAAGTGTGATTCTGCTGATGCAAAAAGCAATCAATCATCTTTGGGGAGATAAGAATATTGATGTGCGTGTAAAATATTCGATTGGTCAGGGGTATTACTGCGAACTGATAGAAAAAACAGATATGAAGGAAAAGCCGATTATTTATTCTGAGGAATTGTTAGAAACAATGAAGGAAGAAATGAACCGTTTGAGAGATGCAGATATTCCGATTTTAAAGGAAAGTTTTAAGACAGAAAAAGCAGTTCGCTTATTTAAAGAGCAGGCAATGTACGATAAGGCTCGTCTGTTCCGTTACCGCAGAAGTTCTCGTGTTAATATTTATAATTTAGATGGTTATAGAGATTATTTTTATGGTTATATGGTGCCGTCTACGGGGTATTTGAAGTATTATGATATTCGTAAAGTAGAAGATGGATTTATGCTTTTATTCCCGGGAGAAAATACGAAGGAAATAGCAGCATACGAACCAAGACCAAAGCTTTTTGAAACCTTAAAATCTTCAAGAGATTGGGGAAAAATGTTAGATATTGATAGTATTGGTGCATTAAATGATAGAATTGCAGCAGGAAATACACAGTCGATGATTTTGACACAGGAAGCATTGTTTGAAGAACGAATTGGCAGTTTAGCACAGAAGATTGTAGATACAGGTGGACGTAAATTTATTATGATTGCAGGTCCATCTTCTTCTGGAAAAACAACATTTTCCCATCGTTTGTCCATTCAGCTCCAGGCAAAGGGCTTAAAGCCACATCCTATTCCACTGGATAATTATTATAAAAATAGAAGCGAATGTCCAAGAGATGAATTTGGAAATTATGATTTTGAATGTTTGGAATCGTTAGATGTAGAATTATTTAATCAAGATATGCAAAAACTTTTGGCAGGGGAGCAGGTTGAACTTCCGACTTTTAATTTTAAGACGGGAAAAAGAGAGTATAAAAACCGCTTTTTACAGTTACATGAGGACGATGTGCTTGTAATTGAAGGAATTCATGGTTTAAATCCAAAGTTGTCTTATTCTTTGCCAGAGGAAAGTAAATTTAAAATTTACATCAGTGCATTGACACAGTTAAATATTGATGAGCATAATTGTCTGCCAACTACAGATGCCAGATTAATCAGAAGAATTGTAAGAGATGCCAGAACGAGGGCGACATCAGCAGTAGAAACGATACAGATGTGGGATTCTGTACGCAGAGGAGAAGAAAAATATATTTTCCCATTCCAAGAAGGTGCAGATGTCATGTTTAATTCCGCATTGATTTATGAATTAGCTGTATTAAAAATTTATGCAGAGCCGTTGTTGTTTGCAATTGATAAGTCGGAACCTGGATATTTGGAAGCAAAGAGACTTTTAAAATTCTTAGATTATTTCCTTCCTTTGCCAGCAGACGGCATTATGCAAAATTCTGTATTGCGGGAGTTTATTGGAGGCAGTTGTTTTAAGGTTTAATAAGTTTTTGTAGCTATTTTTAATTGACAGTGAAGATATTTTGAGGTAATCTATACAAGCAAGTAGGCTGGATAATCGCGGCTGCAAGTGTCGAAAGATCGCAGGTGAGGAAAGTCCGGGCTTCATAGGGCAGGATGCCGGATAACGTCCGGTGGAGGTGACTCCAAGGAAAGTGCAACAG
>CAYMHX010000149.1:0-6162 GCA_964390325.1 uncultured Roseburia sp.
CCTCCTTTCACTTATCTTCCTTCATCAAATATCCTCTCACAAATATCTAAAAATGCCTCCTTTGACATTCCTCCAATTTTCGCCTCTGCAATAATACAACGAAGCTCATCCATACTAGATTTCGCAAGCTGTTTCTTCTGTTCAAAATCCTTTCTTACACAAACCCCATTCCTACGGTCAGAATACACATATCCTTCTTGTTTCAACAATTGGTATGCCTTACTCACCGTCATAGAATTAATCCCAATCTCCGTTGCCAAGCCCCGCACTGTCGGAAGCTGTTCTCCTGGTTCTAACTTTCCTTCCGAAATTCCTTCCACAATTTGATTTCTTATCTGTAAATAAATCGGAATCTCCGACATATCATTAATTTTAATTATCATGCAATCACCTCTTTGTATTATCTATTGTAATACAAATAATACATAATGTCAATTTTTCTCCTAAACTTTGTAATTAATGCAAAACTCCCCCTGAATCATATTTTTACGCAACCCGACAGTAACTATCTATCTACTGTGTGAAAAGTAACAAGCTTTTCCCTATAGCTAATAAAAAAATAAGGATTTCTCAGTTTCCTTTCAAATTCACTAAAAAATCCTTATTTTTCCTAATTTACCATATGTTCTTTTTTACCTTACTACTTCTTCTTTTTCTTTCCAAAAATCTGTGCCCTAAATAAAATAATATTCAACACTACAAAAAACGCCAATGCAATCAAAAATGTTCTCATCGGATTTTCCGGTGCATTTGCTGCAATCAGCATCAGTGGAAAACCAAAAATAATAGCAGGGAAGTTCTGATATACTAAGTTATCCGAAACCGGAGTTTCAAATTCCACGTCTAACTCACGAAGCAATACAATACCTGTACTTGCCGTACCTGTCAGCATACCAAACATTGCCACTAACTGTTCATCTGCATAATCTTTAAACAGCACTCTCGAAACAATATAGTTGTACACAAAAGTAACGATTGCTCCTGTTACACAAATAAGAACCAATACACCAATATAGCCTTTCATGGTACTTGCTTTAATTGCAGAAATACCCGCAACTACCATCAAATCATAAAAAACATTTCGGATACGAATCATCATAAAATCATTCACATAATGCTTCTTTAAAATCTTCTTTTCTTCCAATACATTCATGACTTTCTTCACACCGGTTGTCACCAACACACCGATTAAAAAGTTAAAGCCATAAAGTACAGATTTAAGTCCCGGAAGCAATTCCCCTAATGCATAAATAATACCGTAAGTGATTAAATAACATAATAAAATTAATGCAAACTGAACACTTAATGTATCCATATTTTCAAACAATGGAATTTCTTCCTGACGCTGTGTTTTCTCAATTGCAGCCTTCATCGTTCCTGCATCTTGTTTCTTCAAATGATTTTTTCTTTTTAAATATCCAAGATACAAGACACCGCCAATACTTCCACTTAAAAAACCAAAGGTTGCAACTGCTAAACCAAAACTCTTACCACCAACAAATCCATACTGTGTTTCATAGATACCACCATAATTCATTGCCTGTCCTGTTCCCTGACCATAACCAAATGGTAAAATCATACCTGCCGCAGGGAAAATATCTGTCATCACCTTTGATATTGCAATTGTAATTCCCAATCCCACAAGTGCTTGTATCAAATAAGTACACACCGTAGTAACACCTGTATTAAAAATCTCAATTTTTCTCTGACCGGAATTTTTCTCATCTGTACTCTCAAATGTAGACGCAATAAAACCAATTGCCAAAGAATGATAAGTAATGGTTTCTAAGATATTAAATCCATCACCGCCCATAAAATCAGTATCAAACATACTTGTACCGGATATTGTCATATAAATGCCTGACACAATCAATAAAACAAATCCTGCTAATACTGAAGTTGGAATTAATGACTCCTGAAGCCTTTTAAAAGCTTTCTTCAACAAACTGGCTGCCAACAACCCCACTAACAACATAGAAAGTACATTGATACCACCCCAAACACCAGGGTCCCAAAAATTATTCATAGATACCTCCATAAATATATTTTTTTAAATTTATCCCATTCTCTTATCATATGTAATCTTTTATAATAATTCAGCATTCTCCTAGTATAGCATTGCACAATTATCAGTGAATATTTTTTATACTTTTACATTTATTTATCATGGAAATATCTATAAACTTGGCAAAATATAATTCATCATTATTTATGCAATGTTGTACTATATATTCGGCGATTAAAAACTTCGCCTCATATATAGACCCTCCGGGGGATGCACACACACGCGTATAAGGAATTTGTCACTTCGTGACCGCGTGTGGCGCAGGCGTGATTTTCAATCACCGCCTATATAGTTACAATTCACAAACTCATTAAAAATCAGCTTGTACAAATTGTACTACGATAGAATTTGCTCACACTCAAATCATTTATTCAATCGCACCCAAAGCCTGTGCCAAATCTGCAATTAAATCTTCTTTATCTTCCAAACCGCAGGACATACGAACCAAACCACTTGGAATACCCGCTGCATTTAACTGTTCCTCTGTCATCTGACGATGTGTGGTAGTCGCAGGATTTAAACAACAAGTTCTTGCATCCGCTACATGTGTTTCAATCGCAACCAATTTCAAATGCTTCATAAAAGTTTCTGCCGCAGCTCTGCCGCCTTTTAATTCAAACGATACTACACCGCAGCTGCCATTTGGCAGATATTTCTGTGCCGCTTCATAATATTTATCCCCTTTTAATCCAGGATAACTTACAGAAGCCACCTGTGGCTGTGCCTGTAAAAATTCTGCAACAGCAAGACCATTTTCTACATGGCGAGGCATTCTCACATGAAGCGATTCTAATCCAAGATTTAAAATAAATGCACTCTGTGGTGACTGTGTACAGCCAAAGTCACGCATTAACTGTGCCGTACATTTTGTAATAAATGCCCCCTCTTTTCCAAAACGCTCTGCATATGTAATTCCATGATAAGAATCATCAGGCTGGCAGAGTCCCGGAAACTTATCTGCATGAGCCATCCAATCAAATTTACCTGAATCCACAATGGCTCCGCCTACTGCTGCACCATGACCATCCATATACTTTGTAGTAGAATGGGTTACAATATCTGCTCCCCATTCAATCGGACGGCAATTTACAGGTGTTGGGAATGTATTATCCACAATTAATGGCACTCCATGCTCATGTGCTGCCTTTGCAAACTTCTCAATGTCTAATACAGTCAATGCCGGATTTGCAATCGTTTCACCAAATACCGCTCTTGTATTTTCCTTAAATGCTGCATTTAATTCTTCTTCTGTACAATCAGGCGATACAAACGTTGTTTCAATTCCCATCTTTGCCATTGTTACCGAAATCAAATTAAATGTTCCACCATAAATAGAAGAAGAAGCCACAATATGACTGCCACATTCACAAATATTAAACAATGCAAAAAAGTTCGCTGCCTGTCCCGAAGAAGTCAGCATTGCTGCTGTACCTCCCTCTAACTCTGCAATCTTTGCTGCCACATGATCACAAGTCGGATTTTGAAGTCTGGAATAAAAATATCCATTTGCCTCCAAATCAAACAACTTTCCCATATCCTCACTGGTCGCATATTTAAAAGTCGTAGACTGGATAATCGGAATCTGACGCGGTTCTCCATTTCCAGGTGTATAACCACCCTGCACACATTTTGTATTCAACTTATACTGATTCATTGGAATCATCCTCCTTATAAAAAATAAATATATATGGCACAATTTTATTTTACTCAACCATATAGTTTTAAAAAACGTTTTTCAACTTTTTGTAAAAACAGTTTTATATTACAAGATTTTCTTTTTATTTACAACTTATTTTTATATAAAATATTCGTAACTATTCAGTATCTTCATAGTTACGATGCAAAAATCTATTAAAAATCACTTTGTGATGAGATTTTTTCACTCTTGAATCATTTTCTTTTGGTTAAAACAGCAAGTGTTTTAACCTGCTCTGAATAATTACAAATATTCAAAAATTTGTAATCGATATGCAAGTGTTTCCATCAAACTTCCAATAATATACCTAACTGTAACTAAGCAAATTTGTTTTTTCTAAAAAGACATTTACAAACTATATTATCTTTTCGTAATTATTCAGTACCTTCCTAATTACGTCAATATAAAACAATGCCTAACATCCCCTTCTGAAATCCTTGAGTTATTGCAAATCTAAAATATTGCACAAATCGGAATTTACTTTAGCAAGTATTTTTCAAATGCTTTATGCATATCAAGGTGACCCTCTTTAAAAAACATAATCGCCCAAACTATATATGTAAGAATTGCCATATAAGATGTCACAAATCTTCCTTTAGCGAAATCATAGCATAACCACCACCAAATGTAAACTCACCAATCTTCACAAACGTTAAAAAAGTTCCCACAACCGTTACTGTTCACAGAGCTATCAGACACTTGCTGTCGGATAGCGAAAGAACATGATTCAGTAGTTGATTTCTGCTTTGCGAAGCAAATTTTCATGCAAAAATCAATCGTTGCTGGTCACGGAGTGAACAGTAACCCACAACATTCTTTCCCTCTCCTAAAAGTATAATTACAATTCTTCTAATTTTGTTTTATCTAATTTTCTATAACTATAAATTGCTAAAACAGCAGCAATATAATCTGCTATTACAAATGCAAACCAACACCATGTTGTCCCTACCACTTTTACCAAAATTAAAAGCAATACAACAGGAAGCCCACCTCGAATCATACTACATTTCATATTCAACATCCCGTTTCCTAACGCTGTGAATACATTTCCTAAAACCAAAACAAATCCTAACGGTATAAAAGCAAGTGCCAATGCTCTAAGCCCAACCTGTCCAATCTCTAACATCGCTTTGCTAGCATCATAAATTGACATCAATAAATTAGGAAATACAAAGAAAATAACCATTCCCACACTCATAACACCAATTGCAATTTTCAAAGAAAATTTTACTGTTTCCCTGATTTTTTCCGCATTTTTTGCACCGTAAAAATATCCTACAATCGGTACAATTCCTTGGCTTAGCCCATTCACAGGCATAAACATAAAATTCTGTAACTTTGAAAAAACTCCATAAAAAGCAATTGCCGTACTAGAAATACTCTCTAAAATACGATTTGTCGCTACCATCATCACACTATTTAATGCCGTCACAATCATCATCGGTACTCCAACCCGATAAATCTCTCCCACTAAATCCATTCGCATACGCATATTTTTCTTTTTCAACCACAATTTTGGATTTTTTACAAAATAAAGCAGCATAGATATTGTACCGGAAACACATTGCGAAAACACGGTTGCAATTGCTGCTCCCCTAATCCCCATTGCCGGACAACCAAAATATCCAAAAATCATAATCGGGTCCAAAATACAATTTAATATTGAACCTGTCAACTGTGCCGCCATACTAAGACTCGCATATCCCGTTGCCTGCAATAATCTTGCTCCCAACGAAGCAAAAAACTGCCCAATGCAAAAAATCAAAATAATCTCCGTATACGTCTGTCCCATCTGTGCAATTTCTACATCTGAAGTAATCACTTTATAAATAAATGGCAGTCCAAACAGTCCAATTAATACAAATGGAATAGATGAAAGCACCGCCAATATCATTCCTGTCCACGCTGTTTCCTTTGCATCTTCCAACTCTCCTTCTCCCAAAAAACGAGCTAATCTGGAATTAACCCCCATTGCCGTTCCGATTGCAATCGCAAATAAAAATAATGTAATCGGAAATGCTACTGTCGTCGCTGTCAATGCCTTTTCACTAATTCTTGCTACAAACATACTATCTACCAATCCATACATACTAGAAACCAAGGTAGAAACCATAAGCGGTACCGAACTTTTTACTACTAATTCCGGTATCGGTGTATGTTCCATTCTGTTCTCTGTAAATCCTTGTTCCATCATTATAGCTCCAAAATAAGTTCTTAATTATTCAGTAGTTCACAATTTGGATTCACAAACCAATAAAACTCAGCTTGCACAAATTTTGCTGTAATAGATTTGTTCATTCTTCAACCACTACCTATACAGTATATAAAAATCAGTAACTATTCAGTACCTTCATAGTTACGATGCAAAAATCCATTAAAAATCACTTCATGATAGAATTTT
>CAYMHX010000150.1:0-6161 GCA_964390325.1 uncultured Roseburia sp.
GCTTCTATTCCGTAAATTCAAGGATTTTTAGGTATCTATCCTTTGTAGTGCGACCGCAGTCTCCACATGTGATGTATGCTCCCACGAAAAATCTTCGTAATATTTTCTTTGCATAAGCATCATCATTTTAACAAGTCTATCCTGCTGGTACGCATGACACAATCCACGCCAGTCCGTTTCTGGCGATTCAGATTTGTATTCACGCATCATGGCAACACGCCCTTCGCCCTTACTTTTATCAGAACGACATTGTAAAAATAGTGCTGAAAAATACGCATTTATAACATCATCTATATCTGGTTCGTAAGGCTTCCATCTTCTTCCTGCTCTATTATAAGCATACAAATTAGTTGCCCAAGCAAGACCGCCTTTATGATTTGAAATAGTTCTTCCTGTCAACAAATGTTCAAAACTTCCGTTAGAAGCGGTTATTGGCGTACTATGTGCTCCATCCACAATTTTCATTTCATCTACAAAATATGCTCTAAATTGTGATTCTTCAATACCAAGATATTCACATATCTCACCAATTCTTCTTGCCTTATACTTTTCAAACGCCCCTGTTTCAATAATATTTGTTCCATCTGGTAACACCATCGTTCTCTTATCCATACACATATTATCATCAATAAATATGTCTGAATAATATTGTGCCATATTGGCAAGTTCCGCCAACGATTCCATCTCGTCTAAATCATATTTGAAACATAGCAAGGCAACTAATATTTGTCTTTCCGATTCCTTATTTACCTTTCTTAATAGAACACTCACATCATCGGTTGGTTTTGCATTATCCACAATTCTTTTAATATTTGGATATTTCACAGCAAACATTGACACATACATATCCTTTAAAAATCCAGTTGTGTCCTCAACAATCTTCTCGGCAACAATATATGCTATATCCAAATAAACTGCGTTATATATTCTTCCAGAAATATTTCTTGCCTGTTCCAGACGATTCACTAAGGCTTTATTGTTATTTAAGTTTGCAGAATCATACAATGTTGATAAAATATGATATTCGGGAACATTTCTATCATCTTCATCATACACTTGAAATGAAAAAATGATACACCCCTTTACAAACTGTTTCTTCTGTGCTTCCGTTGCCATAGTCACACCTCTACTTTCTGTGTATTGATCACTTACTGATTATACCATAAGTCTCCGATTTTTTAAATCACACCAACATATTCTATAACCTGCATTCGTTCCCTGCTTGCAACCTTTAAATATGTAGAATAAAGCTCCTTTATCCCTTTTTCCAAACCAATATTGCAAATTAGCATACCACTAAGAAACACTTTCCCATCTTCAATCACGAATACAGGATTAGCAGCCTTTTTTCCAGTTGGTGCCATAAAGCACTTTACTACATCGACATTTTTTGATAATAAAAAGGCTTCCATATATGCATCCAATGCGTATGTACTATTTAATATCAATTCTTTTCCATCTACTGCAATTACATAGTTGCATACAATATTCTTTTGCCACAATTCAGCCATCGCATCTGCTATTCTGTTACGCATAAAACATCCTCCTTTTATCGAACGCTTGTTCTTTTAGTATAAATCATTGAACCTATTTTTTCAACCTTAATTTTATTTTTTATCCAACTCTTAATTGCTATCTTTAGACCGCAGACAAGAGTGTGCGTTTTTTTGTATAATACAATCATAGGGAATTGCATTTCTATATGCAATTCCTCTCTCTCGAAAGGAGTAAAGAAATGTACACTACAGAACCATTTTTTATCGAAAAAGAAAATTTTGCAAAAATTGTAGGAGCACACATTCAGAAAATCCGTACAGAAAAATGCAAATTGTCTCAAGAACGCTTGGGACTACTTTCTGGATATGATCGCACTTATATCGGTGCTATTGAAAGAGGCGAAAAAAATGCTTCCTTCTATGCTATTTATAAGATACTAACCATTTTAGAGGTTGACCCAACAACATTTTTTAACGAAATTTAAAGGAGGAATTTATGGCAGTAAAAGAATTTAGAACTTATCATCGAAGAAGCGTTACTCGTAGAAGTGGGTATCATGTATCTGGACTGCGTACTGGTGGAGAATGTATTATTTTGAAATCCACTAAATATACAACCACTCAACCATCTACTATTTTTGAATTTTACAAAAGTGGAGACACCTTTTACGAACTGTTTGAAAGAAATATAGGTTTATTAGCGTTTGGCGGATATGTAATGCCTAATAATATTTCCAAAATTAACTGTATGCTTTCTTATGAACACAGGGATGATTATATCGAAAACGAAAAAATATATTCTCACGAATTAGAAGCAGATATTTGGAACTCTATCGGATTTCACAAAGAATTTGCACTTTCCAATGAATCAGATTACGAAATTGAAGATATTAGTGTTCGCATGGAAATAATCGCTCCTATTGGTACTGAAATATCTTTTATTGGATTTGACTTTGGTGCAATTAACTCTACTTACTATCAGAGCACAGGCGAAAATGCTTCTGCTGAGGAAAAGAAAACTGTTGAAGACTTTTGGACATTCTTTAACCAAAAGACAGCTTTGTGCATTCCTCACATATATTATTTTGATGCAACTTTACCTTTTGAAACTTACTTAGTCGATAACGGAGAAGACTTTGAAGATGGTATTCCTGTTATTCTTAAAGGATGCAACAGATGCTCTCGCTACTTACCTATAAATATAGAAAATGAGTTAAGAACCGCTTCTTATGTTCTTCATTGCAAAAAGAAAGCTCCTTGTACACATTCTACATTCTGTCGATATAGAATAGATAATTATGATGAGCTTTCACAGGATATTATTGATTATTACAAAAAACTTGGTGTTTATATATACTACGAAGGACAGCACATGATTAAGAGCTATTACGGACACCAACTTGAATGTAAACCATGTAAAAAGTTTTTTGTGAATGCAAAACTTAATCCTATGCGTGACACCCAGCAACATCGAGAAGATAGCCTCCGTCGTCGAGCTATCGAAACACTTGTTGACAATCTTCTTGATATGGATTTTATTCATTTTGAATTTAGAAAGAAACAGAAAAAAGAATTTACAGATTATATTTGGAAGAAATTTGATTGTAGATGCTTTAAATGTCAAAACAAGATAACCAAACAAGAAATGGCATTAGATCACACTATGCCACTCGCTTACTTATACAGATTGGATGAAACAGCAACCTGCTTATGTTCAACTCATAATTCGCAGAAATCCGATCACTTTCCTGTGGATTATTATAGCGAAGATGAACTTATCCGCTTATCAAAAATCACTGGGCTTTCCCTTGATGTACTTCATTCGCACGAAGCAAATTCTGTTGTTGTGGAACGCCTAAAAGAAAATGTTGTCTGGTTCTTTGATGATTTTCTAAGCCAACCAGACTATCAAAAAATACATGATGGTAAATTAGAAGCAGATAAAATTTACGCCGCAGTTGTAAGAGTAATTGATAAAAAGATAAATTTACTTGACGACTACTATAAGCAAAAAGGATGTTATCCTAACACAATAACCATACGCTAAGGAGAATACATGAAGGCATTAACATTAATTCAACCATGGGCTACCTTAATAATGTTAGGTGAAAAACAAATTGAAACAAGAAGTTGGAACACTAAATATCGTGGCAAGCTTGCAATTCATGCTGGTAAAAAGATTGATAAAACTGTTTTTGATAACCCTTACTATAAAGAAGTCTTCGCCAAGCATAATATAACACCAAAAAACATTCCAACCTCTTGTATTATCGCATATTGTGATTTAGATGATACAAAATCTACCAAAGAACTCGTAAGCATAGTTTCTGACAAAGAAAAATGCTTTGGCGATTATTCTTCTAATCGTTTCGGATGGATTTTAAAAAACATAATACCTATTACACCACCTATACCTGCAAAAGGTATGCTCGGTCTTTGGGAATTTGAAAGCAACTAATCAAAAGGAGAAGTGTCAACTACACACTTCTCCTTTTTGCTATTTCTTTTCAAGAAAAAGAAATTGATGTTCAAAGGTAGCTCCTTTGTTTTTAATACCATGTTTCTCAACTTCTTGTACATCTTCTGCACCTTTAAAGATAACATTAAATTTATCTTTCGCTCTAATTTCCAATTCATCAGCCATATTACACACTTTTGAATTTCCTAAATGTAAGATTACCTTTCCTTGTGGTTTTAACACTTTATAACACATATCGAAGAAATCATAATATATATCCATTGACTTCTTTTGTTTCGCTTCAAGAAAATCTATATCCGCTTTTTTAAAATCTTCACTTTCCCATCCAGCACACCATAATCTCAGCCAATTTTGAATATAAAATCGAATAGAACCAGTAAATGGTGGAGATGTAATAATAGCATCAACTTGCTCATTCAGATTATCTCCCAAGAGACTAAAATCCCCATGAATAGCCTTTCCCTCACACAAATCTTCCAATTCTATTTTTTTATAGGATATATCTAACTTGTTACAAATATGTTCAATTACATTTTTATATATATAATCGCCAGTTGGTTTATATGGTGTCAATGGATGAGAATTTCTTGATAAAGCATACGGACGATTACCATGTAATACATGTAAAAAACACGCTAATACCATTGCATCTGCTGATGTCAATTCCTTCTCATAAAAATATTCCCTTGTTGCTAATATTTCTGCATAAGTCTCCTCGTGGAAATATTCTGGAATTTTTCCATTATATCCAAAATCACTGTATAATGGTGGATTAACACCATATTTTTCTTTATTTTCATCAATAAATTTAGCTAATACATCTATTACTAAATCAACATCTTTCCTTGCAGGATGCTCTAATTTGGCTTTAGTAATAGCATACGCCATGCGACTTAAATCATTTCCGATACCAATTCGCCCTTGTAAACAAGCCTCAAATGGAATCGTTCCTACTCCACACAACGGATCAAGCACGATTTCGCCAGGATTTGTAAATTCTTTAATCAGCAAATGTGCAATAGCTGGTTTTAATTTCCCATGATACGAACATAAAGAATGCCATGGATGCCCCCAGTTTCTACCTACATACTCACCCTGTCTGTATGGCAGTTCTCTTACAAACAGACTTGCCTTTTCACTATATATCATACTAATTCTCCTTAATATTTTTGAATCTAATAACTCGTTGCGACAATTCCATTCCGTTATTCGAATGCCTTACCCTAAGTATTTCTTCATCATATTTTTCAAATCCATGCATTTCTGCAATTTTTTCTAGTAATTCGTGTGTTGGAATATGCACTCCAGAAAATATTGAATCGCCTATATCCATTATAAAATATCCATTAGGTTTTATTGCCTTGCTTAATTTCATAATAACATTATTCATATCATAAAAATATCCTGCAACCATTATAGGTATTCTTTTATCATAAGTAACAGGATTAAGTTCCTCTATATATGATTCTACACATGGCAATACTTCAACATGGCTTCTTTTTGAAACATTATTTATACCTGCAATTATCCCTTTAGAATGCAAGGTCGGCAAATCCTTCTCGCTTTCAACAAATCTTAAAAGTTTCAACTCCAGTTTTGTATTGCGAATATAATTCGTTCCATTCAAGTAAGGTGGCGAAGTGATAACACAATCGAAGACATTTTCAACCTCTATATTTCTTGCATCATCTGCTAATCTGGTTACCTCTTGATGTAAGACAACCTCTTGGTCTTCTATATCTTCAATAATCTGCTCTAACTTTTCCAAAAAAACCTCTTTTACATTTTGATTTGTTTTATTTTTTTCAGTATCCTTCGCATAGCGGAGATCTCCTCTCCTAATCATTTTTGATACCTGCACTGTAACAGAAGCCAATGCTACATAGAGAATATTTTTTGCATCTTCATCATCCACTTTGTCAATTTCATCTAAAATCTGCAATAAAACAGTTAATTGTGGAGTATCATAAAACTTTTCAAATCCTTGGTAATCAATTTCGGATTCATAACTAAATTCCATAGAATATATATAATCCACAAAACATTTTATTTTATTCAACTTATCACTAGACGCTTTAACTCTTTTTACGCTATTTATTTTAGTATCACATATAAAACCCATTACAGGATTTATTTCTGAATAATATGGCTTAATATCGTGTTTAGATGCAGTTAAAAGACTTGTG
>CAYMHX010000151.1:0-6129 GCA_964390325.1 uncultured Roseburia sp.
TAGAAAATACGCTTTATTGTATTGATGAAGCACATTTGATTTATCCGGAATAAAATAAGTTTGCCCGAAAAACAAAAAATGTTTTTCGGGTAAACTGTTTTATTTGGTTACAATCGGTGTAATTACAATCTTTTCCCCTGCAATATTTGTTTTTCGTTTTACAATATCCTCCACCTGAGCCCGTTTTGCATCGGTTACTTCTCCCATATTTAATACCACATCACAGGCATCTTCTGTAATACTGACTACTACATCTGAAAATCCCTTTGCCTCTAACAGCATTTCTGCTGCATTCTCCCGTTCTGCAATATCTGTCATAGTAATCATCTTATCAATCGCATCCTGTTTTACTTCATCCGAAAGGCTTGCATTATTCACAATTTCAAGCAGGGTTTCTTTATTTTTAGAACGAATCTGTTCTCTGGAAAGCTTCATTTCAGCAGCATAATCTATGTTTGTAATGGCAGAACTTGTAAGTACTGCTTCTCCCGGGTTCATTTCCTCTGTGCCGTTTTCTGCCTCCCCGGAAGTTTCTTTTGCCGTCTGCATACTTTCCCCTTCTTCTGTTTCTGTACCTGTTATCTGTGTTTCCCATTCGATTAATTCTTCTGCCACAAAAATATCCTCTACGGTAAACACATCTTCATCGGAAATCTCATATTCTTCCTGTAAGAGATTTGCATTTGCCTCTGCCGCAAGGTTTTCATCGCTGATATCCTTATTCATAAAACTAAAATATCCCGCAGCGGCAAGCATGAACGCAAGTGCTGTAACCATTATCTGATTTTTTTGAAAAATCCGTTTCACCTCTCATCCCCCTTGGCTCATTTTTACTACAATAATCTTA
This sequence comes from uncultured Roseburia sp., assembly GCA_964390325.1. Classification (GTDB taxonomy): domain Bacteria; phylum Bacillota; class Clostridia; order Lachnospirales; family Lachnospiraceae; genus Roseburia. The sequence goes on from CAYMHX010000151.1 coordinate 848, forward strand.
TGCGCCTCCACTGGAAATAATGCCTGTGCCGCCTTAGAAATCTGTGAAATTACTGCTGCATTTCCACCACCCTCAGCAACCACTAAAATTCCTTCTATTGTAGGAAGCATTTCCTTTCCTATATAGGGATAAGTTCCATTTTCATTTTCTACTTGAACTGTTTCAGACTGTATTTCCCGTTCCAATGTGTTTTTACTGCTACCATTGCTGTCTGTTTCCTTTATTGAGGTGCTGAAGTCTATCGTATCTTTTTCCACAACTGCTTCTCCATTATCCGAAAGCGTAATCATCACCTTCACACGCCCCACGCCTTCCATCTTCCCAAGTACTTCCTCTAACTTTTCTTCTAAATAAGAAGCATACGTTTCCGCATCACTGGTTTTGCTATTTTCTGCCACAGATAAAACCGAATTTTCCTGCACCATACTCACAGCTTGCTCTGCATTCCTTTCCTTATCCGTTTCTGGTAATACAATCACCAAAAGAATTGCTCCAACCAATGCCAGCACAATCCAATCTGCTTTTTTTATCTTGCTAAAATCAATTTGCTGATTCATTTTTCAATCACCGCCTATATAGTCATCTATATCTTCTGTATCAAAATATTCCATCTCTTGATATTTCTCCTCTAACCGTATTCTGCCCGCCTCTTGGATTTCCTCTGCTTCTTTTGAAATCTCTAAAAATGCAGACTCCCAATCCTCATATTCAAAACTCTTTAAAAATTTCTCCTCCTGTTCAAACAACTGAAGCAAAGGATTTAGGATACCAATTACCAAAATCACTCCAGAAAAAAAAGCGATATATTTTGCAAAACTATTTTTAGGCAAAAAATATAACAACACCTTTATCAGCAAAAATAAAACTAAAAATTCTTTTACATATTCTACCATCACATGCTTCTCCAATTATGCAATAAATGTAACTATTCAGTACCCTCATAGTTACGATACAAAAATCCATTAAAAATTGATTCGCAATAGGATTTTTAACCGTCTTTGACGTTTTACACTTTGAATCATGTTCTTTTGTTCAAAACAGCAAGTATTTTGAACTGTTCTGAATAGTTACCAATAAATATCTGTACCACACAAACAGAACTATTTTATCAATACACAAAACTTGTAGAAGCCACCGTTAATGCAATCGTAATAAACAACATCATAATGCAATATCCCTGTACCTTCATATATAAAACTGCGGCATTTGACATCTGTTTGATACAGCCTGAAATTCTTTTATCTGATAATGGTTCTGTAACGGCTGCCATCAATTTATAAAGTAATGACAAGACACCCGTCTTTGCAATCGGTCCAATTGCAATACAAAACAATACCACAATTCCTGCAATTCCAAGTCCATTTTTTATCATCATTCCTGCACCTAACATAATTTCTCCGATGCCATTAACTGCCCCCGATGGTATCACAGACATTACTTTTGAAACAGTTCCCTGCTGAATACGGTCTTTGACAGGATTCATTAAATTTTGTACGCTGCTTAAACCAAATACCGCCGTTGCTGCTATTTTAATTCCCCAATTTACTATTGTTTGAATCAATTCTGCCAAATTTCCAAACTGTGTTTCTTCAAAAAAATGATTAAAAATCTGTAACAGTACATACACATGAATACATGGAAGCAACATCTTTTGAAATGCCCATTCCACCAGATAAATCACAAAAAATGCAATTTGATAAAATCCGCTTGATGTAAAGACATTAGAAGACAATACCATGCCTGTACAATAACAAGGAACAAATAACTTCATAAACGATACGCTTTTTTCGATGGTTTCCGTTACAATTTCTTGAAAAATATACATGGATTTTAAAAGCATGAGTGCAAGCAGGGAATAAACCAAAAGAAAACAAACCTCTGAAATATACGAACTTCCAAAATCCCCTGCTGTATTTTTAAGCAGTGAAAAACAAAAGGTAATCAAAATTACTTCCAAAAATAACATTTTATTTGCTTGTATTTCAGAAAAAAATAATTCCTGTAACCAATTCATAAGGTCTGAAACACTTTCCATTCCCCATCCTTGCTCTATCATTTTTTCTACCAACTCATAAAAACGCATCGACAACCCTGTATCTTCTAAAAAACGGTCTAATTGTGCAAGTTCTAATTCCTCTAACAATTCTGCCGCCATTTCATTTTCCCAATTCATAATATACTGCCTATCACCTCCAAAAATGTCAGAAGTACCGGAAGACTTACCACTAAAATCGAGAGTTTCGCAAACATCTCTATCTGACTGCCAATTGCTCCATATCCCGCATCTTTGCATATATCAATCGCAAGTCCTGCCACATATGCAATCCCAATCATTTTCATAATTAATGCAATATAACTGCTGTCAACAGAAATCATCGCCTCTAAACGTTCCACAAAAGCGAATATTACCTGCATTTTATGTATAACAAAGAAAAAAATTGCAATACAGACCACCATACTAATTAATGTACCATATTCACTTTTTTCTTTTTTTAAAAGAATTGCCAAAAATACCCCTGCAATTCCCATCATTCCAATTTTTACAATTTCCATTTAATCCACAACTCCCTAAAGTGTAAATAACGCCTGAATTGTTTCAAATAATTCATAAATATATGGTACAATCCAAAATAATACTATTAAAAGCCCTGCTAAACTCGTCAAAAATGCCTGCTCCTCTCTGCCACTGTGTTTTAATACCTGCCCCAATACCGTCACTAAAATTCCAACTGCCGCTATTTTAAAAATCAAATTTACACTCATCATCATTCACCATTTCTGCACTATTAAATCACTTAACCAACTACGTCATTTGTGCTGTAATGAGATTTTAAGCTGCCTTTTGCAGTATTTAGTTTCATTACTTTTTCTATATTAGTAGAATTATCAGCATCAACCCACACATAACGCATACGGTCTGAGATACCTTCTGCTTTTCCTTTTGCTCTTTTCGTTCTGCCTCAATCAAAAACCGGAGTCTTTCCTGATAAAGTGCCAATACCTTTTGATTTTCTTCCATACTCTTTCCAAAAAAAGCCCTGCCTGCTTCCTGAAGTAATTCTTGTTCCTCTGCCTTTAATCCTAAATTTTTTTTCTGTTCCTCAAATACCTCTGACCATACCTCTGCACCACTCCTTGCCTGCTTTTTCATCAAACGTTCTCCAATTTCCCTTAAAATTTCTTCCAAACAACTATCCTTTGTCTGTATCTGATAAAGCAGAATTATCTCTACAGGTTTCATAGAATAGGTCATTTCCCAGAAAATTGCTGTAAACAGATGTGATATTTCTAATAAACGGTTCTGATGCAGCCTTAATTCCACCTGTATTCGATAAGCAAGTCCAATACTTGCCACCAAAATAAAGCTGCAGCCAATAATTTTCAACATACGATAAGATATACCTTTCTATGTATTAAAAAATCATTTTTCCTTTATCATTATAAATTTGATACCTCCGTATTCCATCCTCTCCTTTTTCAATCAAAATAAAACGCTCAAACAATTCTGCTTCACACCACTTTTTCAAAACAGACTTCTGTTGTAATTCTTTTATACTTCCAGCATGAACCGTTCCTATTACCTTACACCCTGAATATGCTGCTTCTTCTACGGCAATAAAATCCTGCTCCGTTCCCAATTCATCCACTGCTATGACTTGTGGTGACATTGCACGAAGCAACATACGAATTCCTTCCGGTTTGTTGCAGCCATCCAAAACATCGGTTCTTGGTCCCATATCATTTTGTGGGATTCCATGATAGCTGGCAGAAATTTCCAAACGTTCATCTACTACAGCCATTTTCATCCCATCATAAGAGAGCCTCCGAATACAATCCCTCAATAATGTCGTTTTTCCCATTGCAGGAGCTGAAACAAGCAGCGTATTATAAATCGTATTTGGCTCTTTTTTGATATAAGGTATCATTCCATCTGCACATCCAAATCGTTCTCGTGCAATACGAATATTAAAAAAAGTCAAATAGCTAAGCCCCTTTATTTTTCCCTCGTGATTGGATGTACTGCCACTGAGTCCAATTCGATGTCCTCCCTGCACCGTTAAAAATCCATTTCGCAATTCCTCCTGCCACGCATACAGCGAATAATCACTGATATAATTCTGTATTTCTAAAATATCCTGTTCTGTCATGCGATAAACATTTTTCGGAAGCTGCTGTTTTTGACTCTCCAAAAAAGTATTCCCTGCTAGTACCAACTCTTTTTGACTTGTATACAAAAATAAGGGCTGTCCAATGCGTACCCTAATTTCTTCTAAATCCTGTATTTTTTCCAACTTCTTTGCTGCCTCCCGCAAATGCATCGGAAATAATCGTTCTATCATCATACAAACCTCCATATTCCAATGTATGCCATCTTTCCAAAAATATGCATGACAATTAGTATTTATATAAAGCCTAATAGCAGTACCATATTTTTTCTACCCTTCATTTCATCACAGTAAATAAAAATAGTCCGAAACAAATGAAAAATCATATTGCTTCGGACTATTTTTAAGGTTTAAATGATTTCTAAATTTTAAAAGGAACTTTTCTTTCGATAAGTTTTTTCTTTTAGTTAGTATAAACTAACCTTTGTTATCTGTCAATCACTTTTTTATTTTTTTAGGAAATTTCTCCTAGAATTATTTGAAAAATTTCTTTATCTGTGTTAAACTAAAAAGAACGAGTGACTATAACTATTCTTAATCCGTAAAGAATAAAATCCAATTCATTCCTTTATGCGAATTGGTTTCACTTAGAATTGTGCAGAAGCGGTATATATTCTTTTATGTAATTATTCAGTACTGAATAGTTACCTTTTTATTATATTTCTTTAACGGAACGCTTCAGAATGTGAGGAAATTATGGTAGCAAATGAATCTGCTGAAAATTATTTAGAAACAATTTACAGACTTAGTAAAAAACTTCCTGTGGTACGTTCGGTAGACGTAGCCAACGAATTAGGATATAAAAAATCAAGTGTTAGCATTGCCATGAAAAATCTTCGGGAAAAGTGTCATATCACTGTCACCGATGCTGGTTTTATTTATCTGACCGACTCTGGAAAAGAAATTGCAGAAATGATTTATGAACGCCATGAAGTTTTATCTTCTTGGCTGGTGCGATTAGGCGTTCCTGAGAACATTGCCTCCGAAGATGCTTGTAAACTGGAACACGTTTTAAGTGAAGAATCCTATGAAGCTTTAAAACGCTTTGCGGCACAGTAAATTACATAACAAGACAAAAGAAAGGGGATGTCGGGAAATGAAAATCAAACGTAACTG
>CAYMHX010000152.1:0-6065 GCA_964390325.1 uncultured Roseburia sp.
AGGAAAATAGAGATGAAAAAAAAGCTAGTTCGATTTTTAAAACTGTTAAATCCTAAAAATTTGGCAGCAGAGGTACATATATATGGATATGATTTTTCATGGAAATCACATATGTTGATTGTTGTTATTTCTTTATTTGGTATTGGAGGAATTGGATATTTATTTAAACTAAAGCCAATATATTTTTCAATTGTGTTATCAGCAGTATGTGGGTTACTTCCACTTCTTATTTTACAAATGTATAAACGTATGTTTGAGCAAAAACGATTTGCAGATGCTGTTACTTATGCAGAACAGATATTATATTCTTTTCAGAAAAGTGGAAAGATTGTTACGGCATTAAGAGAAACAAGGGAAGTTTTTGAAGACGGAAGAATGCGATGGAAAATTGAAGATGCAGTGGAATACTTAGAAGCAGGGAAAACAGTCAGTGAAAAGGGGATTTTACGAGAAGCATTGGGAATTATTGAGAATGCTTATTCATGTACAAAAATACATATGATACATGAATTGCTTGTTAATAGTGAGGAATATGGTGGAGATGTAAGAAATTCCATTTATTTGGTTTTGAATGATGTGGAATTGTGGAAAAGGAGAGGATATTTATTACAGAATGACAAGAAAAAAAGCCATGGAGATAATATTATTTCAATCATTGTAGCTACTATTTTATGTGCTGTGACATTATATGTTTTAAATGAAATGAGGAACTTGTTTCCAAAAGCAGATATGATAAATATATTTGAAGTAGGCATGATTCAAATATCATCTTTTGTCTTTATTCTTTGTATGTTGTATGTATTTTATAAAAGTATGAGTAGTTTGACTTCTGATTGGCTTCAAAATGAAAAAGTAAGTCAAGAGAAGTATATTGTATCGAGCTATGATTTAGTGATGAAATATGATGGGAAGAAAGAAGCAAAGAGAAGTTATTGGTATTCTGTTCCATTTTTTATTATAGGAATTAGCTTAATTATTTTTGAAAAAAAGCAGTTAGGATGGATTTGTTTAGTAGTAGCAGTCTTTTTATTAGTTCAGCATAGAATAGGGTATTTAATTGCAAAAAAGGATGTAAATAGAGAACTTTATATTGCTTTACCACAATGGCTTATGGAAATGGCATTGCTTTTACAAAATAATAATGTTCAAGTATCTTTGGATAAATCCATTCCAACAGCACCGGCAGTATTAAAAAAAGAATTATCAGCACTAATGGAACGGTTGAGAGAAGAACCGGATAAATTAAAATCTTATACAAAATTTTGTGAAAATTTTGACATTCCAGAAGTACAAAGCTGTATGAAAATGTTACATGCAATGTCAGAATCAGGAACAGGTGATATGGAAATTCAAATGCATAATTTAATTCAGCGTGTTTATGAAATGCAGAATATTGCAGATGGTATTTATAATGATAGTATTGCTTTTCAAATGAAAATGATATTTTCTTATCCGGTAGCAGTATCGACAGGGAAACTTTTGATAGACCTTTCAATAGGAATGTTTTTAATATTCCAGCTTTTGGGAAGTATGGGAGGAATATAAATGAAGCATATAATCAGTGTATATGGCACATTGTTTATCTTGATGTTAAACATTGTTATTTGTATTTCAATGTGTAACGTAAGTATGCTTGTAGCAGAAGCAAAAGAATTTAAAGCAGATGTAATTGCAGAAATAGAAAATAGTAATTTTAATCCTAATGTAATAAATGGATGTATCGTTCAAGCACAGGAAGCAGGGTATGAATTAAGAGTTACAAATTGTGTTTATGATGAAAATGCGAATATTCAGTCGGCGGAAGTTTTATTGGAGTATACTTATGAGATTCCATTATTGGGGATTTTAGAAACTAAAACAACAAGAGGAATTGCAAGATAAGGGAGTTGGATGTTATGGAACAAATATTAGAACAATATGGAGATTGTTTTTCTGTATTTTTGGCAGGGGGAATTGTATTAAATTGGTTTTTAGAAATTTTAGAAATAGTAACAGGATGGTAATTGTGATGTGACTGAATAATTACGAATTTTGATAATTGGAGAAGGAATATATGAGAGAAGTAATAGAACATTTTGGAATAGGATTTTTAGAAATAATGGGGTGGATAGGTATAGCAGGAATTATTGCAACCTTTTGGGATAATGGAGGAATAATGAAAAACGTGATATGGGGTTATTTACAGAGCTTGTGTGGATAGGAGTTGATTATGGAACAGATAGTAAGGGAATATGGACAGTTTTTATTAAGTGGAATAACGGTTGTATTAGTAATAATTTTATTAATAGGAATGAAGGATGATGCTGGGAATACAGGAATATTTAAGATATTAGGTTCACAGATAGAGATAATAGATATTAATTATAATGAGTATACAGATTTTAGAAGTATTTATCAAATAGAGAGTAATAAAAATGAACCAATAATCAGATATGTTAGCGGACATTTGAAAACAGGAGTTGTTAGATTAAGCGAGCATATAAAGGCAATCGATTATGCAAATCTAAATCTGAAATTAAAAATTACAGAAATTATAGGACCGGATGGTGAGGCGTTACTAGAACAATATAATAAAGATACAACGGAAGTAGAAATGCATCATTCTGGTATTTATACAGTAAAGGTCAGTGCATTAGATGATTGTAATCGATTATCACAATGTATCATAAAAATACCGGTAACTGAGGTAGGAAGATAAATGAAAAGTATAGGAATAAATATTATAAATATGCTTTTAGGAAGTGTAACACTGTTAATTGTAATGAGTGTGTATGGAAGAATGAATTATAGTATAGAGTTAAAAAGAAATTTGTCATCTGTGATAGAAGAAACAGTGGAAAATATAACAGTTAATCCTAAATATAATATAGAAAATACAAATGAATTTTTAGCTGATTTTGTTGAAATGTTATCAATTGGAATAGATACAGAGTCTGATATAACTATTGAAATATTTCAGTGTGATAAAGAAAAAGGAATTTTATCGTTGAATATAATCGCCTCTTATCAGCATCCGAATGGAAAAATAGGAAAGGTAATGTGTGAACGGACAGTAATTTTAAATAAGCTGGAAAAAGATACCTGCAAGATATGTAAAGTAGAATTTTGGGTGGAAGGGAAGCTATATAAAAAATATTTAATACAGGAAAAAAGTAAGATTGCAAATCCGAAAAATTTACAGGGAATAAATGGTATATTTTATGGATGGGTTGATGAAAATGGTAATAACATTGATTTTACAAAGCCTATAATGGAGGATATGGTATGTTATGCAGATATTAGGTGATAGATAATTAAAGGAGATAAAAATTTTTATGAGGAAACGAATTATACAGGCATTATATCTGTTTATAATAACAATGCTTATAGGGATAAGCAGTATGAATTTTCAGATGAAATTTAAAAATGTGAAAATACAAAAAATAATAGAACAGACAATAAATAGAGAAAGTGAAAATGGTTTTGAGTCAGGTGTTCTTTTGATAAAAGGCGATAATATATCAGATATAAATGCTGTTAAAGTAATTTCTTATGAAGATATCAATATTTTTGTTTATGAAAATAAGGAAGATATGGAATTAGCATATAATAGATTTTCTAAAATGTCAGAAGTTTTATATTTAGAAACAGATAAGGTGATTTATCCATCAGATATTAAAAATATAAAGAAGACATCTGTTATAGAGAAGAATGCAGAAAATAATAAAATGTCAGAGCTGGGAAATTATATAAATAATTTAGAAAAACAGCAAGAAGTAATTGTAGCAATCCTAGATACGGGATTAAATGAAAAAGATTTTGAAAATAAAAATCGTATTTGGGGAGATGGATTAAATCTATTATCTGATGGTGTATTTAAGAATAGTTTTGATAGTAATGGACATGGAAGTAAAATGGCAGAGGTGATAGCAGAAAATACAAGTAATATGGTAAAAATTCTTCCGATAAAAATAGCAGATAAAGATGGAAAAGCAACGATACTTTCTGCTTATGGAGGGATGAAAACCGCAATAGAGTATGGGGCAGATGTAATATTACTTTCTATGAATACAGTAAATTTAGAAACATCCGTTTTATTGCAAGATGTTATTAAAGAAGCGGTAGAAAAAAACATTTCTGTTGTAGTAGCAGCGGGCAATCAAAATAGTGATATTGAATATGTGACACCTTCTAATATTAAAGAGGCAATTGTAATATCAGCAGTAGATGAAAATAAGGAAAAAGCAGAATATTCTAATTATGGAGCAGAGGTGGATTATAGTGCATATGGTTCTTATGGATATACAGGAGGTACTTCTTATGCAGCTGCAAGGACAGCAGGAATTATAGCCGAATTAAAAGTATGTGGAATTACAAATATAGAGCAAGTATTAAATCAATATGCAGAAGATTTAGGCATTGGAGGAGAAGATATCTATTATGGGAGAGGATATCTTTCTCTTTATGAAAAAGAAGATGTTGTTGATAGCATAGTAATAGATGGAAGTACAAAAACCATACATAATATTGGTGCTGAAATAATGAAATTGGATTGGAAAAATTTATCTGTAGAGGAATTGGATGGTTATTTAGGAGAAACAGATGCCAGATATGTGGGGATGTTTTTGGATTCTTTGACAGAAGAAGATAGGCTTTTATTAAAAGAAAAATCCAATATTGTACATTATCCTATTACCACTTATCATATGGAACAGGGGATAAAAAGTGATACTTATATTACGACAGAAACAGTTAAAATGGATTTTGTAGAGTATTGCATTGAAGCATATAGAGAAGCGAAAGATGAATTAAGTACATCTACATGGCTTGCAAGTAATGATGGCATCTTTTATCTGTCTTCTCCAGACCGTACAACAACTTATAAATATACGGTTACAGGAATGAAAGGAAAAGGCTATACCCAAAATGATATTGACGAAGGACTTTTGTTTAATGTACAAAAGGGAAATATTACGGTTCATCTAGTGAAAGGGACAGGTAGCAATTTCCTACAACCAGCAGTTAGTGAAGTGAAAAATTATGCTATGACTATAAGGGCACATGAAAGTCATTTTTATGATACAGTTACAAATGAAACATGGGTGGAAAAAAGATATGAGCAAATTGATTTACAAGGAGATGATGGTAATATTTATTATGGGTTGAGTATTAAATTTACTGGTTATCAGAATGAAAAAGAAGGATATCACACCTATGAAACAGATGTACTGTGTTATAACTATGGTACAGAGAATCCAGCATATTCTTACATGTTGGAACAGATTGAATATGACAGTAGTGGTAAGGCGTATTTAAAATATTATACAAAAGAAACACTTCCGCTAGACCGGAGAGTGGAGCAGATAACAATAACAAATTTTAATGCATTGCATAATTGTGAAGTAACCTATTATTATAATGGTAAGTTTCTCCCTGGATATAATTCTTCAACTCCAAATATCAGTCATGCACATTTAGAAAAGTGGCAGCAAGGCGATGAGCTTGTTGCAGTAAATAGAGGAATACCTAGCATACGGACAGCAAATCAGACAGGAATATTTTATTTGAATGTGAATCCTCCTCTTGCTTTTGGATGGACATGGATTCTAGGTAGTCAAGAGGTGACATATAATGATGTGCCAGAATATGTATTTCCATTAGTCCCAAATACCTATTACATTGATTTTGCTGGTGGAGTAGGTTCAACAGGTGATATTCCAACCATGACTATCACCTATGATACAACTTTTGCTTTGACAAAAAATAATGGACAGATTACAAAGGAAGGTTATACATTCAGTCATTGGATAAGAAAGGGGACAAGTACAACTTATACGGATGCTCAGTCAGGACTTATGAATTTAACAGCAGTAGATGGTGAAATAATTATATTGGAAGCAGTTTGGATAAAGAATGATAGTCCAATTATAAATTATACCATTAATTATGATTTGGAAGGAGGAACATTAGCAAGCGGAAAGACAAATCCAAGTAGCTATAACATAAACACAGCAACGTTTACCTTAAATAATCCAAGTAAATTAGGTTATACATTCAAGGGCTGGACAGGTTCAAACGGAAGTACA